>JACQUI010000014.1 GCA_016210395.1 Chloroflexota bacterium
CCATCAGCCTGGCACCCAGGAACACGCCGAAGGCGAGCTTCGTCCCGCCGGGCATGGAATGCAAATAGTGGTGGCAGACTACGACGGACTTGGCGACATGGAACGAGACCGGCACCACGCGCAAGGATTGGAGCGCCGCCCCCGGACTCGAACCCGGTCCTGCCGCCTGGAGGGCGGCCGTGCTTGCCGTCACACCCGCGGCGCTCATGAGAGCCCCAGCCCATCTGCCATGCCGAGCAGGCACACTTCGAGCTGGACGAGAGTGTTTTGCTCAACCGGGAAGGTCAGGAAGGTGGCAAGGTCTGCGATAGTCTCGCCCGGTCTATGGGGAATCGTGGGGTGCCCCAAGAGCATCCACCAGCTCAAGAGCTCTTGCAGCTTGCGTGCTTTCTCCCCGGTCTTATCCGCCACATCCGCCACATTGGGCGCTGGGAATCTGTTGGAGGCGCGTGGCGGATCTTCCGCATGGGGGCCCCTAGGAGGGGTTTGTGGCGGATCGGCGGCCCTTCTGGCGGAGGCGAAGCCCAATCTGGTGTGTGGCGGTGTAGCGGATGAGGCCCCGTCCTGGGGGGTGTAGCGCGCCCAAGCATCGAGGAAGTCATCCCGTTTGTAGCCCTTGGGCGTCCGGTCGGCGATGCGGATATTGCTAGAGTGGATCCCGTAGGGCCGGAGCAAGGATGCCAGGCTCCTAGCGTCGAGGGGCCGACCCCGCAGGTCGTCCCAGGGCGCCTCCTCCATATGCAATAGGGCCTGAACCAGGTCGGATGTTGGAAGCTGGCCGGCATCGTTTCCGAAGGCCGCCCGCACGTCGCCGAGCAGTCGCACCCCCAGGGAGGGGAGTTGTCGCTCTTCACCCGCCATGAGCGCGACGGCCGCTTCCCGAGCTCTTCTGGGCCACTCGCTGCCCGCAGCATCAGCGATCGCCAGCAGCGGCTCCCAGCAGTCCGCCGCGCGGTCGTCCAGCTCCTGAGGCAGGTAAGGTTCCGCGCCTGCCAGAGAGGTCGTCGCAACCCAGGCAAGGGCCTCCTCTCCGATGGGAGTCGCTTCGCGTTCCGCTTTGCGGCGGCGGAACCGCTCTACTGGTTCCTCCGGGGCACGCCGTTTGAGTGCGATAGGAATGCTGCGGTCAGCCACTGTGTCCGGCAGCTTTCCGATCCCCGCGATCGCCTTCGGGCAGAACGTGGAAAGGTCCTTGAAGCTGATCGCAGCCCCTTGTCCCACGCACACGGATGCTTTGCCACCACGCCGATGGCCGGAGTTGAGCAGCGCCCGCAGAGTCTCGGCATACTCCCTATCACCCTTGAAGGCGGCGTCCGACTCATCGAGCAGCAGGGTGGGACATTCGGCGTCAACCTTGCGAGCGAGCACCGCAGCAGTCACGCGGCCCGTAAGCCAGGGCCGTGCCACTAGTAACTCGAGTACCTCCAGCAATCGGGTCTTGCCCGAGCGCTTCTCCGGTGACGTGATGCTCAGGTAAGGCGTCGCCTCCGCCGCCGCGAAGGCGTGGGTGTGGACGACCCACAGAGCGATGGCGTGGGCTTGGTGCAGTGACAGGACCAGGAAGCGCCGGAGGAAGGCAGCGATGGCATCGAGAACACCCGCGCCATCAAGAGGCCGCCAGAGCTGGGCGTCGGCTACCAGTCGGGCCAGGTCGGCAGCGGTGTGGCCACGCGCGAGCCAATCGTACACATCTTCACCTGGCGCTAGGCCAGGCAGCTCGACGACTTTCACTGTCTCCGCGACCGGAAACAGAGAGGCCACCACTTGGGCAACGTGAGCTTTGCCCGGCGCGTCCTGATCAGGCAGGATCACAACCTGGCGACCAGCAAAGGCTGAAGCGTATTCGCCCCGCCATTTGCCAGCGCCATGGGGGGAACACGTAGCGACAAGGCCACGCCCCGCGAGGGCGTTGGCGGCCTTCTCGCCTTCGACAACGTAGATAACCGTGCCTGGTGGCGCAGCCAGGAGCTCGGGAAGCCGGTATGGAACCCGCCTGACCCCGTCCAGGTTCCAAGTCCACCCGCCGCTGCCGTCGGGCCGACGCTGGCGAAAAGCCTTGGGCTGGTAGCGGACCACTTGGAACAGAAGCTGGCCTTGCTCGTCCCGGTAATCGTAGGTCGCGATCATTGTCGTTGATCGCTCCCGCTCGGGGTGGGGTCTCTCGATGCCCAGCTTCACAGCCAATTTGTTGAGACCGCCCTTCGCGCCGCAGGCCATGCAACTGAATCCCTTGGCCGATACCCTCAGATTTGGATGTTTGCGGTCATCGTGGTACACGCAAAGGGCGGTCCACCATCCCCGGGCGTCAGGGCCGCTGACCCGTTCCAGGCGAGCTACGATTTCCTGTTCGGCGCTATGCTGCTCCATGGCAACACAAGGGTCGCACAGCCTCGGCCGAAGAGGTCTACGAACGAGCGCGAAAACCCCGCACTCTGTAGGGGGCGGGAGCTTACAGCCGCGAGCGCTTGTGGGGACGCTGAACCCCAGGGGAGATGCGCAGCCCTATCAGCGTTGACGCCTTACCTATGGCATCTTCCACCAGCCTCTGCCCCACCCCGTCGCGCAGAGCGAGCTCCTGAGGAGTCCGATAGGGAGGGGTGATGCGCTCGTAGAGCCAGGCGACATCCCTGACCATCTCCCGGTAGCTCGCTTTCCACAGGGGAACATTCGGTAGCTCATTCCGGTAATTCTCAATCTCGACCAGCCCCGCACGCTTCCAGCGGGCGACGTCGCGATTCCACTGCTCCTTGGTCATGCCAGGCAGCGGCCTCGGCGGGCGCTCAGCATCCCAGGAGTAACGGTTCAAGAGCAGGTTGGGCAGTCGTGTCTCGTAATGCTCAATCGATCCCCATAAGTCATAGCTGGCGGGCCGGTCACCCACCCTGACCGGCCCCCTCAGGAACCGGAGCTCAAAGAGCATGGCCAACAACAGACCGAGACCCCAAGCAGCCCCATAGGTGTGCGGGCGTCCCGGCTTGTACAATCCCCACCTCTCGGCGACGCTCTTTGCATTCCCGAGCCAGGGGTGATCCTGGTAATGCTGTTGGAACCTCCGGCCAGTGTCGATATAGTATTTGGCCATCCTGTTGAATCCATCGGGGCCAGGCTCAACTCCACCCTTCAACACCAAATCCGCTATGCTCGGCAGGTCCTCTTCGGGGTCATCGGGCAAGAGACCACCCATAGGGATAGGCGGCATTGAATCTGCCAAGGCCTCCAACTCGGCCAGAAAACTCTGGTCCCGAAGATAGTGTTCGCCCAAGGTGTGAAACGCCTGCCACGCCTGGAAGTCCCAGTTGAACGTCGCTTTCATGGCCGCCCAGGCCGCCGGGTCATGATCGCCGGGGTGCCCTCCAGGGTGAACGGCCCTGTCGACTCCGTCATTCAATGGTTCCGGGCACATTGCACTACAGCCTTTCTCGGTCGTCAGTGATGCCTCGGCTTGGTCTGGCGCACACGAGGGGAGAGGGCCCCCGTGCCTGGTCCATGCAAACCCCCTAAATCATGCCACGCGCGCCGCAAGTGTGCCCCGGGCTTTGAGCAGGCGGCAGCTGAGTCTATGGGTAAGCTTTGCTTGAGGCCACGGGCGCTCTCGGGTGTATACTCGGCGTATAGGCGCGCTCCACAAGGCCGCCTCCGGACTCCAGGTTCGAAAAGCGAGCAGATGGGGCGCTCCAGAGGGACTCCGTTTTACGGGCCTGCGACCTTCCGCTTGAGACCATCAGGGCGGGGCGGAGAGAGCAGCATGAGTCCCGCTCATAAAGAAGGCCCCAGTCTGCTGCTTTACCTAGGGGTTCCCGCTCCCGTGGCCGCTGTCGTGGAGCAATTGGCTGGCTGGGGGGTACACGGGGCCTCACTACTTACAGCACACGGCGTGGGTCATGGGACCTTTGTCTACCTACCACGTCCCCATAGCTCCTAGACTGACGCTGCGAAGTCGTTCGGGGAGAGGGAGGCCCCTCCAGGTACCTGAGGCAACGAGGGGCCAGGGGCTCTGGGGTTTCCCCAGATTCAAATCCCTCCTGCTAGGGAAAAGGGATGTAGTACAGCCAGACGAAGTAGGCGACCAGCGCGACCAGCCCCACCGGCACGCCCACGCGCGCCCACTCCTTGCTGGTGATGGCTAGCTGGTTGGCGGAGATGATGTTGGGGATGTTGCCGGGTATCAGCATACCGCCCGAGACCAGGAGGGCGAGGAGGGCGCTCTTGATCTGTCCTAGCTGGAGGCTGGGGCCGATCTCCGCCGCCGTCAGGGTCGCGTTGTCCAGGACGGCCGAGGACATGTTCACCCAGAACAACCCCTGGGCGGGGACATCTATCAGGTACTTGTCTATCAGGACCCTGAAGCCATCCCCTAGAACCAGGAGGGCCATCACGAAGACGTAGACCTTCAGCGCCCTTATTAAGACGTCTTTGATGCTCGCCTCGACTTCGGTCGCGGGCGTGCCCACATCATCCCTGAGTCCCGAGGTGGCCATCAGCGCGCCCAGGGCCGCGAAAGCCAGCACGCCGGGGATGACGTAGATACCCAAGGACTGGAGCAAGAACAGGAAGCCGGCGTGGTGGGGCTCGCCCTTGAGCTTGGTGATGGCGATGGTAGAGAGGGGCTCGCCCACCGGCGTTAGCGCGGCGCCCAGGCCAATGGCGAAGCAGGCGATCACCGTGACGCGGACGCGGGCCCGCCGCTCCAGCGGCAGGGTGTACATGACCTCCACCAGGACTAGGGCGGCGATGATGGCGGTGATGAAGCTGGAGGCGAGGCCCAAGAGTGCCACCAGCAAGAACACGAAAACTCTTAGATGAGTGCGCCTCGATATTGCGCCCAGGGCCCCGCGGATGCGGGCCTTGCCAAAATGGAACAGCAGCCCGGCGGCCAGCACCGCTGGCACGATGCCCTTGAGCAGCGGCTCAGAGAGGGCCTCTTCCACCAGCTCCAGCCGCCACACCCCGGCGATGGTGGCAGCGGCCACCCCTATGACCAGGAAGAAGAGCTCGAGGTTATGCTCGACGGGTCGGCTTACCAGCGGGCCCATCAGCACCGCCCCGAAGAGTATCAGCAGGCCTATATCAACCGGCGTTAGCATAAAGCCCAGCGGTCCCCCTTAGCGGTGCGGGCCGCAAAGGCACAGTATTCGGTATGTTACGCAAAGAGGCGCCTCCCGTATCCGCCGGCGCGCTTGGACATGAGGGCGCTGGGGCAGCTTGGCGTGGAGGTTGAGGACCCGGTGGGTCCAGCAGCGCTGGGATGCTCCGTAGAACGGAAGACTTGGTCCAGGCCTGCCCACAGCGCCAGGTCGCTCCCCCGCAGGATAAGGGCAGGTCAATTAGTGGGCTCCTGCTCATTGCCCGCGAGCAATGCCGCAGCCTTGGTCGTTTGTGCTCCGAAGACTAGCTTCCTGACCGGGTAGCTAATCTCGATCCCCTCTGTGGCGAACCTCGCATGGAGACGCTTGACCAATTCGTGGGTCAGGCTAAAGCTGGCGCCTCTGTCCCTGGCCCTCAGCACCAGCCAGAAATTGATGTTCGAGTCGCCAAAGCCCGAAAAGAGGAAGACTGGCGGGAAGTCCTTCACGACGATGTCGGATGAGAGGTCCTGGACCAGCCGGTTGGCTTCGTCCAGGGCCACCTCTTCCACGCGCCTGAGGTCGCTTTCGTAGGATACGCCACACTGAGGGAAGACTGCTACCGCCGAGTCCTGCGCCATGTAGTTCGTGACGATGGTGTCCGCCAGCTTGTTGTTGGGGACGATAACGAGGTTGTTGGTGGGAGCGCGTAACTTGGTGTTTCGCCAGCCCACATCAACTACAGTCCCGCTGGGTCCGCCCTGGAGCTCTATGAAGTCGTCCACCTTTATGGCGCCGTCGGCCACCATGTAGGCGCTGGCTATAAGACTGCTGAGGGTGGGCTGTACAGCGAGGGCCACTGCCAAGCCACCCAGCCCCAAGCCGGCTAGCAGCGGGCTGAGCCTGATGCCGAG
>JACQUI010000249.1 GCA_016210395.1 Chloroflexota bacterium
GTCATGATCACCGGCGACAACTGGCGCACGGCGAAGGCTGTCGCAGCCCAGGTTGGCATCTCCGAGGTCCTGGCCGGAGTCCTCCCGCACGAAAAGGCTGAGCAGATCAGAGAGCTTCAGCGGCAAGGGTACCGAGTGGCGATGGTGGGCGACGGCATCAACGATGCGCCCGCCCTGATGCAGGCGGATGTGGGGATCGCCATCGGGACGGGCACGGACATCGCCATCGAGTCCGCGGACATCATCCTCGTCGGCGACAGGGTTGGTGGTGTCGTGGACGCCTATTTCATCGGCAAGAGCAGCTTTCATAAGACGGTCCAGAACGTTGCCCTGGCGTTTGCTTTCAACGGCATTGGAGTGCCGGCGGCCGTTACGGGCTTCGTCCACCCTGTGTTCGCCATGATCGCCATGGCAGCCAGCGTCACCGCGGTGCTACTGAACTCCTTCGGGGGCAGGCTCATGCCGCGGCGGGGAACAGGCGGTGTGCTAGCTGATGGCGTTAGAGCTGCCTAGCCGAGGCTCTCTTCGCAGCGTAACTTGGCGCGCCGCATCGGTCCTCTTTGCAGGACCCGGTTGGTCGAGCAGCCCAGCCAGGGACCTCAATCCCATGGCCTGCACCAGCCGGACGCGCCTCCGCCCGACCTCCACAAGCCCTTCGGCCTCAAGGGCGCCCAATTCTATGCTTACTGTCTGGCGGGAGGCGCCCACCGCCTCCGCTATCTGCTCATGAGAAAAGCCCGTAACCTGGCACCCGTCATGTGCCGGCCTCGCTTGAGCCAGGAGGAACCGGGCCAGACGCTCCCGCACGTTGCCGTAGGCCATCTGCTCCAGCCGGTCCTCCAGGTCCCGCACGCGCCTGCCCAGCACCGCCAACAACTGCCTGGCAACGGACGGGTGCTGCTGGAGGATGCGCTCCATTTGCGTGAGGGTGATGGTGCACACAAGGCTGTCCTCATCTGCCTCAGCGAAGCACTCCTGCATGGTCTGCCCGGCGATAGCCATCTCCCCGAAGACCATTCCAGCTTCCACCATGCGCACCGCCAGCTTGCGGCCGTCCGGTGTCAGCCGGTACAGCGTCACCTTGCCTTCCTTGAGAAGGAAGAGCTGCTCGCCAGGGGCGCCTGGGCCATAAAACACCATCCCGCGATCACACTGCCGCATCGGTGCGATCTGGTGTATCCGCTCGATGTCCTCGGGATTCAGGCCCCGAAAGATGTCCACGGCCCGGAGATACGCCGTCGGTGAGAGTCGCCCTTGTCCGGCCTGCCTGGTCCGCTCCTGGGGGAGTGCGCTTGCCATCTTCCCTTCCCGCCCGTAATGTCAGCTAGCTGACATTACTATAGCGAGTTGGCTGAGAAACTGGAAGAGGCAGTTTTAGCACACCAAGAGGAAGGAACGCATGCCATGCCGAAGCTAAAGCCAGGAGACCAAGCGCCAGACCTGAGCCTGGCATCCCAAGAGGGCAAAGAGATCAGGCTCTCGGACCTGTGGGGAAAGGGCCTCACTGCCCTGACTTTTTACCGCGGCGACTTCTGCCCCGCCTGCAACCGGTACCTCCACAGCCTTCAGGAACGGGCAGATGAGTTCCGTGAGGCGGGCCTCCAGATCGTCGCCGTTAGCGCGGACCGGCCGGACGTGGAACGGCAGACCGTGGAGCGGCACGGCCTGTCCTTCCACGTGCTTTCCGACCCAGACCACCGGGCGGTACACGCCTACGACGTCGTCTATGACGCGGAGGCTGGCCATGCGCAGCCGGCGGTATTCGTGATCAGCCCCAAGGGGGTGCTCCAGTACGAGGCCGTCACGAGCGGCCCCCTTGGGCGCCCGACGCCAGACGACCTCTTGCTGATCGCGCGGGGAATCAATCGGAGACGGAGCGCCGCCGCCTAGATGGGAGAGAGTATGGCTGCGTCGATCATCGTCCCGCTCGCCAATGGTCCTTATCTGGTAACCGGCCCCATCAAATTGCTGGACCCGGAAGGGAGAGAGTTCACCGTGCAGGGGGACAAGATTGCGCTGTGCCGGTGCGGAGGGTCGTCAAACAAGCCTTTCTGCGATGGGACACACAAGCGCACCGCGTTCAAGGCTGAAACCAAGGCATCGTAACTCGCAGGGGCTCCAAACCTGACACAAACGTGGTGTCAGGTTTGGAGCCCCTGATTGCTCATGCCGGTGACGCGAGGGCCATGGTATTGACCGCCCACGGGGCACGTAGGCTGCTTCTCATAGTTATGCACTGGTATGCCGCCGGTAGGCCGGCGGACAGCGACTCGATGGCCTCCCGCTTCAGTTTGGGATAGTGGCCCCAGATCGATTGCGCCGCTCTTCCATGATCCCCATGGGGCAGCGTCAGCGCGGCTGCTCAACTCATTCGAGGTGAGACGTATCCCGGCGTGGTGGTGCACCAACTCCGCCCAACCCTGTTTGCAGCGAGCGGGATTTGTCGGGATGGCGACATCTTCGCTTGGCCGATCGGCGTATCGTCGGGCGTGAACGGGCAACGGTGGGCGGCCGAACTGCCGCCCGCCCTCATGCCGGTTCGGCTCTTCGGGAAGGAGTGTGTCCGCATGAGCATTCTGGTACGAATCCCCACGCCGTTGCGTCCAGTAACCGGTGGCCTGGACCGAGTCCACGCGGACGGCAACACCGTGGGCGAGGTCCTGCGCGGGGTTGAGCACAGGTACCCTGGTGTGCTTGCACGTCTCCTGGACGACTCGGGCGATCTGAGGCGGTACGTGAATGTGTATCTCAACGGTGAGGACGTTGGCTATCTTGGTGGTCTCGAAACGCCAGCGAGTCGGGACGACGAATTGACGATCGTTCCAGCGGTCGCGGGTGGGGCCACGCCGCCCTCCAACCCCTTCTGCACATAGTCCAA
>JACQUI010000230.1 GCA_016210395.1 Chloroflexota bacterium
AACTCCATACCCGCCCGGGCCAAGGTGACCGGCGGCTATATCAACAGCGCCCTGGCCAAGAGCGAGGCCGAGGAGGATGGCTACGACGAGGCCATCATGCTCACCCAGGATGGCCACGTCTCCGAGGGCAGCGGAGAGAACATCTTCCTTATCATAGATAGCAAGCTGGTCACCCCGCCCTCCAGCGACAATATCCTGATTGGGATCACCCGCGAAACCGTCATCACCCTGGCCCGCGAGGAGCTGGGCATGGAGACCGTGGAGCGCACCCTTGACCGCAGCGAGCTCTTCACCTGCGAAGAGGTCTTTCTGACCGGGACCGCGGCCCACATCACCAGCGTGGCCGAGATAGACCGCCGCCTCGTAGGAGGAAGGCAGGGGATCGGGCCCGTCACGGCGAAGCTGCAGCAGCTCTACTTTGAGGTGATCCGCGGCGACAACCCCAAGTACCGCCGCTGGGTGGTGCCCGCGTACGCCGCCCCCGCCGCGAAGGCCAGCGCCCCCTTGAAGACGAGGCGCTGAGGCCGGCGGCCGGGCTCCGCCACCATGCTGACCCTGCTCTTCGAGTACCTCGCTTTCGCCTTCGCGGCCTCCCTGGGCGCCATCCAGCTCGCCGTCTCTCTCAGCGGCCTGAAAGGACTGTGGTTGACGCCCTGGCCCAGGGCCAACCGGGCCGTGGGCAGCCTCCTGGTGGTGGGGGGCTCCTGGTGGTTCTTCGCCAGCAAAGCCCGGGCCACGCCCTATCCGTTGCTGGAGGGCAGCCAGCAGGGAGGCGCCTTCCTTTTCGCCGCCATTGTCGCCACCTGGGCCACCGTCTTCCTCGTACCCTGGCTGCGCCAGGTCTGGGGGCCGACCTCCCCCGCCGAGCCACCCACGGCGCTACGCGGGCTGGAGGCCCTGCGCTCCCACCCCTTCTGGCCTCGGCGCCCCTCAGGGGAACGCCGTGGGGGCTGACACCACCGTCCTCCTTTGGCTCAACGGCTTCGTGGGGCGCCTGCCCTGGCTCGACCGGGCCGTCTCCCTGGTCGTCAACGACTACTTCGTGCCCACGACCCTAGCCCTGCTGATGGTCGGCCTCTGGTGTTCGGGCCGCAGCGAGGCCCAGCGAGAGCGGGGCCAGCGGGCCGTGGCCGACGCGGCCGTGGGGCTGGGCCTAGCCAACCTGGCCCTGGCGGTGTCCAACCACTTCTACTACCGGCCCCGGCCCTTCGTGGAGCACGAGCTGCAGATGCTCTTCTACCAGCCCCCCGACTCCTCCTTCCCCAGCAACCCGGCCGCCGTCGGCCTCGCCCTGGCGATAGGGGTCTTCCTCAGCCACCGGCGCCTGGGCGCAGTGATGCTGGCCCTTGCTTTCCTGTGGGCGCTGGCCCGGGTCTACGCAGGGGTCAACTTCCCCTCCGACGTGCTCGCGGGCGCAGCCATCGGCGCGCTCTGTCCGCTGCTGGCGCGGGGCTTCCTGCGGCTGCTGGAGCCCGGGCCGACGCTGGTGCTGAACATCTGGCGGCGGCTCTACCTGGCCTGAGGTTCAGGCTAAGGCATTGGCATCTGGAGGTAGAGCCCACGTTAGAAGGAGGCTCAGTGTTCGGCTAAGCTAGTGTCCCCTTGACTTTGCACGGTAAGATTAGTACGCTTCACGGCGCGTGAAGCATACTAAGACCTGGCAACAGGTGGGTAGCTAGCTATGGCCACCATCGTAAAGATCAGGCTTGGAGACAAAGAATATCAGGCCATTGAGCAAAGCTGGGAGATTGGCAGTGAACCCTGGTCCGAATACAAATTGGCGGATGGTGGGTTAGTCAGAGTTCGAACGACTGTCCAAAAAATCTTCCGTATACTTGATGACTCAGACAAACCAGCATTCAACGCAGACGGTGACCCGTTCTTCTTGGTAAGGCACACGACGCAAGTTGTTGGCAGAGACTGAGGTGTGGCATGGCCGGAGTTCTTCAACGAAACAGCGCCGAGCGACAGGCTGGGGAGACATTTACGCCAAGATTCTCGCCTGTTGCATCGCCTAACATCACCTTCATGCGCTATTCGCGGACTGGGGATGATATGGAGCTTATTCCCGGTCTTGAACTCCTGCGTGGGGAGAAGTTGCTATTGCACACCTTAGAAGACTATGCGTTCACGGCTCTAGCCGAGGCATCGTTCAGCGGGGATTGGAACAGTGACGCAGACGCAATCTACGACAAGTATTAGTCGTGGTGATGTCGTATTGGTTCCCTTTCCATTCACGGACCTAAGCGGCTCCAAGTATAGACCTGCCGTTGTTGTGAGCGATGACAGCTACAACCGAACCACCAGAGACATCGTGATCGGGCAGATTACAGGTAATATGAATGGCCCACCGAGAGAGGGAGACTGTAGAATTACGGATTGGCAGCAGGCTGGGTTGAAGGCTCCTTCGATTTTTAGGGCAAAGCTAGCGACGATAGCCGAGTCTCGCATGAGACGGATAGGCCGCATGCCAGCTAGTGACATGCAGTCAATTGAATCCTCGCTCAAACGGCTGCTGCGGCTATAAGGTTACAAGTTATTCGCCCCCCCCCCCGACAAGGGGGGCTTCTTATCGTCATCTCAGACCATCAGAAAATGTGAATAAGGCTCGTTGTTTTTGACCCCCGCCGTTGCCCTGCCTATACTCTGACGGAGGAAGCTGTGTGAGCCTGCGCGAGAAGCTGCTGGAGGACCAGAAGAACGCCATGCGCGCCGGCGATGAGGCGCGCCGGGACACCCTGCGATTCCTGCGCTCCGCCATCGGCTATGCCGAGATCGACGCCGGCCATACCCTGAGCGACGAGGAGGCCCTGGGCGTCATCGCCAAGCAGGTGAAGCAGGTGCGCGAGAGCCTGGAAGAGTTCAGAAAGGGCGGCCGCCAGGACCTGGTGCAGAAGGCGGAGCGGGAGTTGGCCATCCTCCAGGGCTACCTGCCGCAGCAGCTCACTGCGGCCGAGATCGAGGCCGAGGCCGCCAAGGCCATCGCCGAGCTGGGGGCCCAGGGGCCCCGCGAGATGGGGAAAGTCATGGCCCTGCTGATGCCCCGACTCAAGGGGAAGGCCGAGGGCCGCCAGGTGAGCGCCATCGTCGGCCGGCTGCTGGCGGGCGGCGCCCAGGCCGCCGCCAAAGGAGGAGGATGATGGGCGCGGGGATCATCGCTGTCATTGTTGTGGCGGGCATCCTGCTCCTACTGGGGTTGTTCCTGCTGTTCACCTACAATGCCCTGGTCCGGGACCGCCTGCGCTGCCGGGAGGCCTGGTCGGGCATCGACGTCCAGCTCAAGCGCCGCTCCAGCCTGGTCCCCAATCTAGTAGAGACCGTGAAGGGCTACGCTAAGCACGAGCGGGAGGTCTTCGAGAACGTGACCAAGGCGCGGGCCGCCCTCATGAGCGCCCAAACGCCCCAGCAGGCCGCCCAGGCCGACAACCAGTTGACGGCGACCCTCAAGACCCTCTTCGCCGTGGCCGAGGCCTACCCGGAGCTCAAGGCCAACGTCAACTTCCTGGAGCTGCAGAGCCAGCTGACCGATACGGAGG
>JACQUI010000231.1 GCA_016210395.1 Chloroflexota bacterium
CAGAGGACCAAGCCGACGGGCGACAGTACCAGCAAAGCGTCTATGAGGGCCAGGCGGATGAAGAGCTGGATGGCCAGAAGGATGAAGAAGAACCCGTAGACAAGCATGGCCAGGAGCAGGGCCACGTAGAGGGCTACCGTCTCCCACAGCCGTTGTGAGAGAAGTTGCCCCCAGAGGCCGATGTTCCAGAAGAACAGGTAGCTGCCGTCCGAGAGGACCGCCGTCCGGAAGTAGCTGATGATAGCGTTGTTCAGGTCAATGAGCAGGGAGCCCCACCAGAGGCTGGTGGAGGCGGCCAGGGTTGCGATCATCATCCGGGGCATCAGCTCCCGCCAGGTGGCCCAGCGGGGGTTCAGGTGCTCCCGCAGGATGAGGCTGATGCCGCCCCAGGCCAGGAGCAGGGTCAGCAGCCCCGCAGCCACGGTCCAGGTGGCCCCCCACAGCAGGAGCACCGTGGGGTGCTGGTAGGTGACGGCGGGATCGGTGCAGAAGAGAAAGTTGCACATGGGCATGGGGCGTTGCCTCCTTTGGTGGCCTCCAGGGCCCTAGTCGATGCAGGTTGCCGGGGTGTGGCCCGATGCCCAGGAGTAGACGTCGCACAAGAACTGGTTGATGCCCCGGCCCGTGGTGGCCACGGCGAAGGCGAAGAACTGGCGCACCCAGTTCACGGGGTTCAGGGCGTCGCGGATGGCCCGCAGCCAGCCGCTGATGTCGGAGAAGAGGCCTCCGCTCCCGCCGTCCTCGGGGACGATAAAGGTGAACCGCCACTTGAGGGCGGGGTCGTCCATGTCCTCGGCCACCACGTCCAGCGTGTACTCCTCGCCGGGCTCGACGGTGAGGCTGGACAGGGCGCTGGTGTACCGGTAGACGCCGCTACCCCGCAGCGTGCCCGTGCCCAGGTCCTGGGAGGCGACGTTGACGCCGTCCTCCCGGCGGTAGAGGTTCAGGTAGACGGAGACCCTGGGGGAGAACTCCCAATAGGCGTTGAAGCCGTTGGGGGTCCGGTCGAGCTGCCAGTCCACCATCTCCGGCGGCGCAGGCGACTGGGCGAAGACTGCGCCAGGGTGCAAGGGCTGCCCCGAAGCGATGAGGAAGACCAGGGGGCCCAGGGCCAGCAACGCCGCCCGCCTGACCCTCCTGAAGATCGAATCCTTCATGCTGCACCTCCGGTTCGTGAGTTCACGGTTACGGAGTGTGGGCCATGCGCCGGCGGCAAATAATGGCTTGTAAGGGGGGACCACGCGTGGTCCCCCCTTACAAGCCATTGGGGAGGAGGATGGGGCGGCCGAGAATGGGAAGGGCCGGGGGCGGACAGTGGCGATGTGGCGCATACGACCTGTCGGAGAGATTGAAGGGGGTAGTAAGCGAGGGCTGTCCCTCGTGAGTCTCAGCGTCGTAGACAGGAGCGAAGTCAGGGGAAGGCACGGGGTGCAACGATGCCCCGGCCAGTCGCAGCCAGGCAGCGTGACGGGCGCGCAGAAAGGACGGTAGTCTCATGAACGAAGGTGAACAGGTGAAAGCAACGGCACGGCGGCTTCGGCGCACCGAGGCGGAGAGGAGGCAGCTCGTGGTGTACCTGGGAGAGCTGCTGAAGGCCAGGGGCATGGAAGGAACAGCAAGGGAACTGAGCATGAGTGCGCGGACCCTGCGCCGTGTCAGAGCCTCCGCAAACCTGACCCCCGCGGTAGAGGAGGCGCTGGCCCGGCACGTGGCCCAGACCCTTGCATCCGGCGATGCGCCCTGGTGGCGTCGAACCGGCGAGCTGGAGCAGCGGCTGGCGCAGCTGGAACAGGCGGCGCGGGGGATGGACGAGCGGCAGACGCGAATGGAGGCGGCAGGACGCTTGCATGAACACGAGGCTTTGGGGGCCCGCCGGGCTGCTGCGCTGCGCATCGAAACCCTCGAAGCGGCGCTCAGAGACCTGGCGGCGAAGGTGGAAGGGCAGCAACCTGGTCCCAGCCCGGAAGGGAGGCGCCCTGAGGAACCTGCGCGTGTTGACGTGCAGGCAGATGCGACGGGCGAAGAGGTCCAGCGCCTGGTGGAGGAGCGCAAGGCTGCCTGGGCCGTGGAGGATAGGGCGCTGGGCAAGCTGTTGCGCCTGGCCGCTGCGGAGCGCCGTTTGGAGGCGGAGCTGGCGTTGATCAGGGATTGCGGCGAGTCGTGGCCGCTGGGCCAGACCTGGACTCGAAGCAAGCAGTTGGAAGAGACAGCGTGGCGGATGGACGCGCTGGAGGCCAACCGGCGCGAGCAGCGCCGGCTGGAGCGGGGCCGCAGGCTGCGGCAGGTGCTTATCGTGCCGCTGTGTTGTGGAGAGGGACCCCACTACTAGC
>JACQUI010000238.1 GCA_016210395.1 Chloroflexota bacterium
TCCGCGACGACGCGCAGGTCGTGGAGCGGGTGGACCTTCTCGATCAGCATTGAATAGGCATCAGACATGGTGGATCTCTCCGTAGATCGGGCAGGGATCAAACTGCTAAGCTCGAAAGGATCAGCAGGAAGTTATGAGGAAAACAAATAAGGGCCGCGAAGCGTCTTCACTGTGCTTCGCGGCCCTTATGTTGGTGGTGGGCGATGCTGGAGTTGAACCAGCGACCTCTGGTATGTGAGACCAGGAAAATAAATCGTATTTACAAATACTTGGGGTGTTGTAGCACGCTTTGTAGCACATTCCAGTCCCCTGCAAATCTGGCCCGAGGCCCATTGTCCGGTCACGGCCGCGCCGCCGCGTTCTGTGCCTTCCACAACAACACTGGGTGCCGGCGCACCCGTTCCGCCAGTTCAAGGTCATCAGGAAAGAGCAGTTCAGGCAGTAGCTCTCCCCGCTGGAGGCGATCGACATATTCCTGCTCGGCGGAGCTAAGATGGAGCAATGGTTCGATCAGTGGCCACGCTGCCTGTTCCAGATCCATGGCGCTGGGTTCCTGTCCCTGGAGAAGCATAGGGTGGAGTTGGTCGCGTACCTGCTGGGGGGTGAGGCGCGTTGCACTGCGTCCAAGGTAGCTGTGCAATGGGTGTGGCAAGGCGCCTGACATCGCGATGAATAAAGCCCGGAAACTGGGTGAGGTCAAGACACCAGGGGCGAGGTCGGGCAGGCAACCGACATCGAACACATCGCGGGGGGCCAGGCGGTCGAGCAGGGCGCAGAGCTTGCCGGCGCACAGTTCAGGGAGGGAAATGATGGAGGCACTGACCGCAGCCAAGGGATCCGGCGACCACATGGTCCGGGTCGTGGCCGGCAGCAGCAACTGGCGGTGGAGGAAGTTGAGATCCACCTCGATGCGGTCAGGGGATCCCGCCAGGTTGCGGTAGTTGAGGAAACACTTGCGCCCGGCGTGGGCCGGCGGGGACCACTGGACCTGGTAGCCTTGGGCTTTGGCGATGCGCTCCACGGCGGCTTCCACGCCGGACCGATCCTGTTCCATTTCCTGGCGATCGAGTGCGCCGGTATAGTTGAAATCCAGATCAACGGACAGCCGGCGCGGCGCACCAAAACCTAGGTGGAGGGCGGTGCCGCCCTTCAGGACGAGGACCCGGGAGAGGAGTGGGTGGCGGTTGAGATCAGCGAGCACCTCCAGCAGGCGCAGCACCTTTTCCAGGGCCTGACCCCAGAAACCTGTTTTTTCGATCAGGGTAGAGAGGCGCTCATGGCTGGTCATGCTGTCCCTCCCAATCCAGCAGGTAGCGAGGCACGATCAGGTTCCAACGAGACACCAGGCGGCCGCCGCGCTGACCTCGGTCCAGGTAGCGGGGGCCGGGCGGGCGTTTCCCCTCCAGGCGTGCCAGATAGGGGTTGGGCACGGAAAAGGCCGTCTGGTGGGTTTCCAGGAACCAGCCTGCGGCAGCCCACAGGATCTGCTGTTCGTAGACGGTCAGCACCCGGAGGAGCAGGTCCAGATCCAGCACCCCGATGCCAGCAGCGCAGTTGAGCAACTCTTCCAGGCCGCCCACCCAGCGGGGTTGGCGGAAGCCCTCCACCAGAGCCCGTTCCGGGCCGGTGAAGACGAATTCGCGCCCCTGCCGTTCGCCCTGGCGCAGCCCCAGGCGGGTGAGGTGCCGGCGGCGAAGAACCGTGGGATGGCCGAGTAAGTGGAGGCGCTGAGGGCCAAGGGCCAGAGCTGGTCCTGGATCATCGCAGAAAAGGGTCTGGTCCCGCCACAGGGAATGGCCTGCCCCGAGCAGCTCGAGGGCGGTGTGATGGCTGAAGACGGCGCCGGGTCGCAAGGCCGTGGCGACCAGGAGCGGATCGGGGGCAAAGGTGTCAGGCTGCCGTCCTGGGGGCAGGGCAGCGTACACCATGCGGGCTACCCGCCGGACCCGGCCGCGGCGCAGATGATGTTTGAGCTGGTTGCGGGCCGGAGCCAGTGCTTCTGCCTGCCCCCGTGCCTGTGCCAGGTCCTGCAGCCTGAAGACAGGATGAGTAGCCAGGAAGAGATCGAGATCAAGTTTGGTTTTTTCTTTCATATGGGTAGTAAATTTACCCATAAAGCAGAAAATAAGCAACTATGGGAAAACGGCTCCCAATCCCCCTGCTGCCGTACCAGCCGGCAGGCCCTGAGGTTGTTCCCCTTTTCCGGGTTGTTGGAGCCTCCCCTCACCTGCTATATTGGGCGCTAATTTTGCCTGGAGATTGCCCATGCCGCCCACCCTTGCCCGCCTGTCTTTCTTCGTCCCGCCGGCCCAGTTAGATGACTTTGCCACGCTGTACGACCGCCAGCTTCTACCCCTGCTCCAACCCCACGGCCTCGACGCCGGATTCTCCGACGACCGGCCCTACGTGGCCGGCGTCTTCAGCCGGCTCTTCGTCGTGGAGAGCCCCTCAGCGCTGATCCGCATCCAGCAGGTGCTGCGTCACGACCCGGCCTGGAAAGAAGCCCTCAAAACCCTGGGGGAGCGCCTTGGGGTGGAGGTGCGCTACCATCTGGGCATCTACTCCACCCCGGCAGGAGAGGGCCAGGTGGTGGATGCCGGCCCTGGGCGGCATCAGGGACAATGGCACAGCTTCGGGGTCGCCGATGGTCTGGCCTCGCCCTTGGTCGGGGCGCTGCTGTGGAGCCGGGAGGGCAAGCTGTGGATCGGCACCTGGGACGGGTTGAGCTGCTTCGACGGGGCGCAGTTCGTCAACTACACCCAGGCCGACGGATTGCCCGGTCCCCGGGTGCGCGCTCTGCTCCAGGACCGCGAGGGTACCTTGTGGGTCGGCACCGGGGGCTATGTGGATACGATCGGTTGGGGGGTGAGCTGCTTCGATGGCCGCGAATGGGTGAGCTACACCGAGGCCGACGGCCTGGCTGGTAACTGGATCAGCGCCCTGGCCGAGGA
>JACQUI010000239.1 GCA_016210395.1 Chloroflexota bacterium
CTCCTGCGCTACCTCCTGGAGGCCGTCCACCGCCAGAAGCGCGACCGCAAGAAAGCCGAGCGGGCCGCCCTCCGCGCCCTCCAGGAAATGGTCCTCGGCCTCGACAGCCCGGACAACCCCCTGCGCCGTTACGCCGACCAGATTTTCGCCCTCCAGGTGGAACAGCGGGAAATCCAATCAGTCCCCAAGGAAGGCAATCAAACACATCTATCCCAGGACCGTGACCCATAGACGCCAGCCCCACTCCCTTTCTTCTCCCCCCTCCCACTTTAGGGGAGGGGGACGAGAGGGGGTGAGGTTTCCCGTGAATCTGCTACAATGAACGCCGTGCAACCCACTACGCAACCCGCAGTCCGCGCCGCCGCCGTCATCGTCGCCGCCGGCCAGAGCACCCGCATGGCGGGCGTGAACAAGGCTTTTGCGCCCCTGCTCGGCAAACCCCTCCTGGCCCACGCCATCGCCGCCTTCCAGGCCGTTCCCCAGATTGAGGCAATCGTCCTCGTCCTGGGCCAGTCCAACCTGGAGCGCGGCAAGGCCCTGGTCAAGGCAGAGTGCTTCCGCAAGGTCTGCGCCATCTGCCAAGGCGGCCTAAGACGGCAAGACTCCGTCTGGAGCGGCCTCCAGCGCGTCCCACCGCTGCCCTGGGTCGCGGTCCACGACGGCGCACGCCCCTGCGTCACGCCCGAGCTCATCAGCAGGGGACTGGAAGAGGCACAGCGCTCCGGGAGCGCCGTCGCCGCCGTCCCAGTCAAGGACACCATCAAGGTCGTCGCCGGGGGCCTCGTCCAGGCCACGCCCGACCGCTCCACGCTGTGGGCCGTCCAGACGCCCCAGGTCTTCCCCCGCGAGGCCCTCCTGGACGCCTGCCGCCGCTTCATGGACGCCCCCGCCACCGACGACGCCTCGCTCATGGAACGCGCCGGCCATCCCGTCCACGTCTACCTTGGCGATTACGCCAACATCAAGGTCACCACCCCGGAAGATATGGCCATAGCAGAAGCGCTGCTAAGGAGCCGCACATGATCACAGCCAGAAGGATATTTCCCCTCCCCTCTCCCTTGACGGGAGAGGGACAAGGGGTGAGGGTGAGACGCTTGCCCGCAAACGCAGGATTGGCCTGCCAGAACAGGCCTCACCCATGCCTATGAGAGTCGGCACCGGCTACGATGCACACCGCCTGGCGCCAGGCATCCCCCTCGTGCTGGGCGGCGTCGCTATTCCCCATACCCACGGCCTCGTCGGCCACAGCGACGCCGATGTCCTCACCCACGCCATCATAGACGCGCTGCTGGGCGCGGCGGCCCTGGGCGACATCGGCATCTACTTCCCCTCCGGCACGCCGGCCTACAAGGGCGCCAGCAGCCTGGGGTTGCTGGCCCAGGTGCGCGATATCCTCGCCCGCAACGGGTGGAAGCCCGCCAACGTGGATGCTACAATTGTGGCCGAGCAGCCCCGCCTTGCGCCCTACGTGAACCACATCTGCGACGCTCTGGCCCAGACCCTGTGCCTGGAACCCGGCCAGGTCAGCGTCAAGCCAAAGACCACCGACGGCCTTGGCTTCGTCGGCGCAGGCGAAGGCATGGAGGCTCACGCCGTCGTAACCGTAGAGCCTGCTTTCATCCCTTCTCCGTAGGCGAGGCGTTTGGTGAAGGGGGCAGAGGCCAACGCCCTCGCGCTCTGCAATCAACGAATCACCCCTTCCCTAAAGGAAGGGATAGGGGGTCAGGTCCACAACCCGCATGCTAAAACTCACTGATACGCTCACCAGCCAGAAACGAGACTTCGTCCCCGGCAACCCAGACCGCGTCGTCCGCATGTACGTCTGCGGCCCCAACCTGTACGGGCCGTGCCACGTCGGCCACGCCCTCTCCTACGTCGTCTTCGACGTGCTACGCCGCTACCTGGAGCACCGTGGCTACGCCGTCCGCCACGTCCAGAACTTCACCGACATCGAGGACCGAATCATTGACCTCTCCCAGCGGGAGGGCCGGTCTATCGGCGAGATCTCGGAGCACTACATCCAGCGCTTCACGACCGAGATGGAGGGCCTCAACATCCTCCGCGCCCACGAGTACCCCCGCGCCACCGCCTATATCCCGCAGATGATCACCATTGCTCAGGGCCTTATTCAGAAGGGCCTGGCCTACGCCGCCGGAGGCGACGTCTACTTCCGCGTCCGCAGTTTCCCCGGCTATGGCAAGCTCTCCAAGCGCGCCCTGGAGGAGATGCAGGCCGGCGCGCGCATCGAGGTGGACCTCCGCAAGGAAGACCCCATGGACTTCGCCTTGTGGAAGGCATCCAAGGAGGGCGAACCCGCCTGGCCTAGCCCCTGGGGCATGGGCCGCCC
>JACQUI010000234.1 GCA_016210395.1 Chloroflexota bacterium
CACGAGGGCTGCGATACAAGAGGGGGCCACCCTTGGTCCATCTCGGTCAGGGCCAAGGCGCTCCCACAGGTGGGACAGGGACGGAAGGCCCGGAGGTCCCAGTACACGCGAACTGGCACCTCGGCGCCGCAGGCCAGGCAGTACCAGCCCACGCGGACATCGAGCGGCGCGGCGCTCCGGGGCCGGGCCGCCCGGGCCTCGGGGTAGCCGTCGCAGGGCACCCCGCAGTACAGGCCCGGGCCGGGGCAGTCGAACCCCCCAGCGATATCGCAACGGAAGACCGGGACCTCCACAGCCATTACAGCGCCTCATGCTCATATCGAGTGGTTTCTCTTACTACCTTATCGCATCAGCCCACGGTCGCCCCATGGGGTGCGAAGGCCCATTGCTCTTCGCCCAAAGAAGAGCCAAGCACCCATATGAGTGCCTCGCGGGGGACGTACCCTTCGTCCTTCCCTCGCAGGACTCAGGGTGACAAGCGTATCGGTGTGATGTGCACGTCGTTTTGTCATTCCGAGGACGCCGCAGGCGGACGAGGAATCCGTCCCCCATTGTGCGCCCTCTGGAAGGCGTTCGCCCTACCGGCGGGGCCGGACTCTTCGCTGCGCTCAGAGTGACAATAACAGATTACTCGATCTCCAGCGGGCCCTGGACGCCCTCGCGGCGGCGCACCCGCTGCGCCTGCTTGAACTGCGCCGGACGCGGCGGCAGCTCGAAGCCCTTGCCTCCCAGCAGTTCGGCGATGGTGCGGAGCTGGACCTTGGGATAGTCCCGCTCCATCAGATCGGAGTGGAAGAAACCGGCGCTGGCGGCCTCGGCCTTCATGTCCCTGGTCGGCTCCTCCAGCGTGATGAACAGCCCCAGGGCCGCCTTCTCGCGCTCCAGCACGCCCTTCAGGTCGCGCACCAGCGGCGAGACGACGTGGCCGCTCTTGACCTGGATGATGGCCTTGTTCGCGCTGCGCTGCGGGCCGTCCACGAAGAAGATGACGCCGTCCACGCCTCGGTCGGCCCCTTTCTTGCTTGACTGCCGTGGTTGGCCCGTCACCAAAGAAACGGCCCAGTATTGGAACTCGTCGCGATCTTCGCGGGCAAGCTCTTTTGCCCCCTCCACGTCCTCGGGTTCGCCAATCACACGGTACTGGTTTGGAGCTAGGGCCTCGTCCTTACGGAGACGATATACAGGTTCGAGGTCGAAATTTCCCTTCAAACGATTCTTCATGAGGGCGATGGCCAGGTGGGTGACGTCAATCCCGATCCAGCGGCGGTCGAGCTTGTGCGCCGCCGCCACCGCCGTGCCGCAGCCGCAGAAGGGGTCCAGCACCACGTCGCCCGCGTTCGACGACGCCTGGATGATGCGCTCCAGCAACGCCAGCGGCTTCTGGGTGGCGTACCCTAATCGCTCCTTAGCTTGGGAATTCACTGGATCAACATCAGTCCATACATCCTGCAATGGAACTGTGTCCGGTGCAAATTGGACAAGACGCGGACCACCGGTCTTGGTCAGAACTATGCGGTCTTCAGCAATAAGCCGGTCTATATTCTCTTGTGTCCATGTCCAGTGCCTTCCAGGCGGTGGTTCGATTTCTCTGCCAAAGAATGTTCTTGCTGGCCCTGGCCCTGGTGCGTGGCAGACAACCAGTTGGTAACGCCGACCTAGAGCATCCACTTTGGAATAGTGGCTCTTCAGGTACTCGTCGGAGACTTTATGCCCTCCACCATACCATGTCGCCTGATTGCTATCCTTTACAAAATTCAAGATCGCATCATGAACATTACCGCAACGCTTAGGGTCATTGTGAGCTTGTGTCCGCTTCCAAATTATCTCGTTCCGGAAATTCTCTTTGCCGAAGATGGTGTCCAGCACCACCTTCAGGTAGTGGCTGGCCGTGGGGTCGCAGTGCAGGTACAGCGAGCCCGTAGGCTTCAGCACGCGGCGCAGCTCCACCAGGCGGATGGCCATCATCGCCAGGTACGCCGTCATGTCGTTCTTGTCGCCCAGCGCCCGCCGCAGCGAGGCCACCATCTCCTTGGCCATCGCTGGCGCCAGGGGACTCTCCAGGAGCTCGGCGTAGGCCCGCTCCGACTCCTCGCCCCAGTGCCAGGTGTCCTCGAAGGCCCTGATCTGGGCGGCGGACTCCTGGCCCGTGCGCTCCTTGAACAGGATGTTGTAGCTGGCGTTGCTGTTGAAGGGCGGGTCAAGATAGACCAGGTCCACCGACTCGTCTGGGACGTAGTCCCGCAGGACCTTCAGGTTGTCGCCGTAGTACAGGGTGTTGCCGAAGCCTTCCACAGTCATGGGTGCGTCCTCGCTCGTGCGTGGTGCTAGTCTAGCACTGCCGCCCGCTTGCTCTTCGTGCCGGGAGCGCGGATTCCTCGCCCGCCTGCGGCGTGCTCGGAATTACAAAACAATCCCCTTCCTGTCATTCCGAGCGTAGCGAGGAATCCGCCCCCCTCACGCCCCACTCCTCGCTCAGGTCCTTCCAATTGGGATTAGACGCCTCGATCAGCGCCACCTTCTTCGCCGCACCCAACCCTTGATCTGCTTCTCTCTGGCTATGGCAGCCCGAACATCGTTGGTGACTTCATAGTAGACGAGCCGCTTGAGGCCGTACCTGCTGGTGAAACCAGGCACCGCGCCAGCCTCATGCTCCCGCACGCGCCTCTGAAGGTCGTTCGTGACGCCGGTGTAGAGTGTGCGCCACGCATTCGCCAGGATGTAAACGTAATACTGCTTCATTAGGACATAAAAAGCATACCAGGAGACGGACTCTTCGCTCCGCTCAGAGTGACAGACATGCCTAGTGCATCAGGCACTAAGGCTAGCATGAGGAGGAGACGGACTCTTCGCTCTGCTCAGAGTGACAGACATGCCTAGTGCATCAGGCACTAAGGCTAGCATGAGGAGGAGACGGACTCTTCGCTCTGCTCAGAGTGACAGGCGTATCGCGTGTTACATGGGCGCATCTTGTC
>JACQUI010000241.1 GCA_016210395.1 Chloroflexota bacterium
GGTGGTGGAGGGCGGCGGCGATGGCGCTGCTGGTCTTGCCGGCGCTGTTGCTGGCAGCCTGCGGCAACTCGACGTCTGCCGCGACGGAGTGGACGTTTGGCGATTCGCTGGCAATACGGACCAAGGAGACGAGGTTCGTATCTGAGGTGCGTTACTCGATTTGCTATCCGATCGGCGACCCGAAGTGCACGCCGACGCACTACCTCATCAAGCCGAGCCAGGAAGACCGGGCGATACTGGCTGCGCATATCGAGGTGTTTAACCGGCAGGCGAACGTTGCATACCTTACCATCAACAAGCACTCGTTGACGCTCAAAGACCAGAACTACTTCGAGTACCTGCCTATTGACCCCTTCGTGGAACGGACCGAGGTGCCCACGGCCGGCTCTGGGGAGAATACGCTGGCCCCGTTCATCTGGGCCGACGGCTCGGAGATTGCACCACCTATCAACATGCCCGCCAAATGCGGCGAGCTCAATCAGAACTGCCAGCTTGTCGGCTGGGTGCTGTTTGAGGTGCCGGAGACCATCAAGCCCACGCAACTGGTGTGGGAGTCGGCTGACACGGTGTACATGTACTTTGACGCATGACAGGAGACGGCTCTCCTGCCAAATGGAGCGCGCTTCTCAGCGCCAACGGGGTCGCCGGAGCCGCTCTGCGCGCAAGGGAACGAGCGTTGCCCAGCATAGCTGGGTATGCTATACTCGCTAGAATCTGAATACTGAGAGACTGCGCAAGGAAAGGTTGGGGTCTATGCTGCAAGAGTCGGAGAGAGCCGTGGGAAGCGTTCAAGCGCCTCCTCAAGCGCCAGTTGTTGTTCCGCCACCAGCCACGGAAGGCTCTCTCGGTCAGGACCTGTCGGGCCGCCTGACGATGAAGACGTTGCTGGAGTCCGGCGTCCACTTCGGACACCAGACGCGGCGGTGGAACCCGCGCATGAAGCGGTATATCTTCGCCACCCGCAACGGCATTCATATCATTGACCTGCAGCAGACCCTGGGCTTGCTGGACAAGGCCTGCGACTTCGTCAGAGACCTGGCCGAAGAGGGCGAGACGGTACTGTTCGTGGGCACGAAGCGCCAGGCCCAGGAAACGATATCGCAGGAAGCCAAGCGCGTCGGCGCCTTTTATGTTGACGTGCGCTGGCTTGGAGGCACGTTCACCAACTTCACGACCATTCAGAAGCGGATTGATTACCTTGTCAACATGGAGGAGCGGAAGATCAAAGGGCAACTGAGCTTCATGACAAAGCGTGAGGCGCAGAAAACGGACGAGGAGATCACCCGCTTGAACCGGTATCTGGGCGGCATCAAGGCGATGACCAAGCTGCCCGGCGCGATCTGTGTTATTGACATAGGCAAAGAGAAGATCGCGATAGCAGAGGCCCGGCGCATGGGCGTGCCCATCGTCGCGCTGGTGGATACAGACTGCGATCCTAACGTCGTTGATTATGCCGTTCCCGGCAACGACGACGCCATCCGCTCCATCCGGCTGGTGGTGCACCGGCTTGCCGACGCGTATCTGGAAGGCAGGCAGAAGCGCATGGGCGTCGCCGCCGCCGCCGAGGCCGCCGCCGGCAAGACTAACGACGCTGTACCCACTGTGGCTACCCCCGCGAGCTAGGAGGATTTCTGCTTTGGCGATCACGACGGACATGGTGCGGACGCTGCGAGAGCGTTCCGGAGCCGGTATTATGGACTGCAAGAAGGCGTTGGAGCAGTCCAACGGCGATGTTGAGAAGGCAGAGGAGTTTCTACGGGCGAAGGGCATCGCTTCCGCAGAAAAGAAGGCAACCAGGGCCACCAATCAGGGGTTAGTGGAGTCGTATGTCCATTCCGGCGGGCGTATTGGGGCCATGGTTGAGTTGAACTGCGAGACCGATTTCGTGTCCCGGACGCCCGATTTTAAGGCGCTGGCCCACAACCTTGCCATGCAAGTTGCGGCGATGAAGCCGAAGTACCTGGACCGGTCGGAGATGCCTGCCGAGTCTGCAGAGAACCCGGAAGAGGTGTGCCTTTTGCAGCAGCCCTTCATCCGGGACGCGGGCAGGAGCATTCAAGACCTGGTTACCGAGCTGACTGCGAAGATCGGCGAGAACATTCGCGTGAAGCGGTTCTCCCGCTTTGAACTGGGCGAGTAGGGAGCGCGTGCGCCATCCCGCAAGCGATCTACAAGCGAGTCATTCTGAAGATAAGCGGAGAGTCCCTTAAAGGGAGCTCCGCTTTTGGTATTGACCCGGAAGTGCTGCGCTATCTGGCCAAAGAGGTCACCAGCGTGTCACAGATGGGGGCGCAGCTCGCCCTTGTCCTGGGCGGCGGCAACTTCTGGCGGGGCGAGGAGTGGGAGGCGCGCGGCATGGACCGCGCCACCGCCGACTACGCGGGCATGCTTGCCATTCTGATGAATGCGCTGGCCCTGCAGGACGCCTTGGAGCGGGAGGGCCTGGTCACCCGCGTCCTCTCTGCTATCGAGGTGCAGGCCGTGGCCGAGCCGTACATCCGGCGGAGGGCTATCCGGCACCTGGAAGAAGGCCGGATTGTCCTCTTTGCCGCAGGCATCGGCAACCCTTACATGACCACGGACACCGCGGCCGCTTTGCGCGCCCTGGAGATTGATGCGCAGGTGGTGCTGATGGCCAAGAACCGGGTGGACGGCGTGTATGACTCCGACCCGCACAAGAACCCCGCTGCCAAGAAGTTCACGCACCTGCGCTACATCGAGGCGCTGAACCTCAGGCTTGAAGTGATGGACGCGACAGCCCTTTCGCTGTGCATGGACAACGAGCTTCCTATTGTCGTGTTCGACCTGTTCAAGCCGGGCAACCTGGCCAGCATCCTGGCCGGGGAGCCGCTGGGCACGCTGATCACGGTGGACGAGGCGAAGGCCGAAGCCAGGGGCTACGCCGTTCCCGTGAAGGCCAAAGCCCAGTAGGCAGGCTCCCGCTGAGGGTGTGGGGGGCGCCCCACACTCATTCCCCTCTCCCGCAGGCGAGGGGCTAGAGGGTGAGGTATCAACCCCCTTCTGGGAGAGACGCCTCTTCAGTCAAGGACTAACGGGACACCACACTAGTACCTACTTGCCAAAGTGAACGGCCAATCAAGTCCCGTTCGTGGTGAGCTTGTCGAACCACGCACGCGCCCTTCGACAGGCTCAGGGCGAACGGGGATTCATCGTCCA
>JACQUI010000248.1 GCA_016210395.1 Chloroflexota bacterium
AGGAGGGTGCAAGTCCCGACCTGTCGGGACTGCCGGGGGCTTCTGGGGGTGTCCCCCAGGCCTTTCGGGCGGTGGGCGGGAAAAAGCGCCCTCTGCCCGGCAAGAAGAAGCAAAGTCCTGCCAGCGCAAGGAGGCTGCTATGGCGAAACTTCCACTGGAAGGCGTGCGCATCATAGATTCCACCTACGTTGTGGCTATGCCCTACGCCATGGGCATGGCGACCGACCTGGGGGCAGAGGTCGTCAAGATCGAGGGCCCAGCCCACGTGGACACCACGCGGGGCGTGGGCACGCGCCCCGGCCCCGACGGCCTCCAGGGCGATGGCGACCATTGGAACCGGGCCGTCGGCTTCAACCAGATGAACCGGGGCAAGCGGTCCCTCACCCTGGACCTGAGCCGGCCGGAGGGCCGCGAGGTCTTCATCGAGCTGGTGCGGGTGAGCGACGTGGTGGTGGACAACTACACGCCACGGGTCATGCGACGCTGGGGGTTAGACTACCCCAACCTCCGGAAGGTCAAGCCCGACCTGGTCATGATCTCCAATACCGCCTACGGCTACGGCGAAGGCCCCTACTCCAGCTACCCGGGACAGGCCACCACCATGGAGGCCACTCACGGGCTTGCCTGGATCACCGGGTACCAGGGCGACATCCCAGGCAAGGCGGGACGCTCCTACGTTGATTTCCTCTCCGCGTGGTCCGGCCTCTTCGCCCTCGCCACCGCCCTGCGGCGCCGCAACCGCACCGGCAGGGGCCAGTGGATAGACCTTGCCATGTACCAGCTCGCCTGCACATTCGTGGGCGAGTACATCACTGACTACGTCGCTAACGGGAGGGTAGGAGAGCGCATGGGCAACCGGCACCCCTGGCGACTGCAGGGCTGCTACCCCTGCGCCGACGACGACCAGTGGTGCGTGCTTTCCGTTGGCGACGACGCGGAGTGGGCCGCCCTGTGCGCCTCCATGGACCGCCCGGACCTTGCCGGAGACCCGCGCTATGCCACGGCGCTCAGACGCAGAACGCGGCAGGACGACCTGGATTGCGAAATCGCGGCGTGGACGCGCACGCTGCCCAAGTGGGATGCGGCCCACCGGTTGCAGCAGGCAGGCATCCCCTGCGGCCCCGTGCTCACCACCGGCGAACGCATGCTGGACGAGCACGCCTGGGCGCACGGCTTCCTGGAGAAGGTGACCGCGCCGCCCGAGCGGGGCCTGGGCACGCGCGTCCTCATGGGCCGCCCATATCGCATGAGCAAGGCGCCCGCGCGCATCAGGGGCTTTGCTCCCGCCCTGGGCGACGGCAACGACCACTACCTCAAAGGCGTCCTGGACATCAGCAGCCGGCGTATCGCCGAGCTGGAGGCAAAGGACGTTGTGAACACCGTGCCGACCCAGGTGCGCAACGGAGATACGCGCACGGCCCAGGAACGGGGAGGCGGCGGCATGGTTGACGCTCGCCTGGACCCGGACTACAAGGCCAAGCTGGGGATATGAGGATGCGACTGCCGCTTCTTGACGCAGCCTGCGACCTCACGTAGGCTTAGGTGTATATCCTCAGTGCGGCTGTCCAGTCCAGCGCCGCCAGTCATAGGCTGCGGCTTCAAGCCGCACCTTTCACGGTGCAGTACGCAGACCTCTTGGGGCCCGTAGCTCAGCGGCAGAGCAGGCGGCTCATAACCGCTCGGTCGTAGGTTCGAATCCTGCCGGGCCCACTATCTCTTCCTTACAGTAGCAGGACCTCTCCCCAGGCAGAACTCTCTCCCGCTTGCGCCCGATAGCCTTTTCCTGCAAACGCCTGTAGGCCAGGGCGTCTCGTTCAGTTCAGTTTCGAGTCCACAAAGCCGAAGGCCCCTGGGGAGCATGGCCTGGATAGTTGCGGGGAAAAAGAAGGAAAAGGGTGTGACGATTGACGGTGAAAGGGATAGGGCGTAGCATAGCATGTTGTGGGGCATTCGAAACATCCCGGCGAGGCGTCATGAGCGATGCGGCGCTTTGTTCGGGACAATGAGGGGTTGTCCATAGACCCACGATCCTTCCGCTATAGGGAAAGGTTTCGCCGGCGAGTGAGCCGGAAGTAGCCTTTCCCTTCTCCGTTTTCGGCCTCGGCCTCTGAGCAACGGCACGTATTGAGTGAATGGGGCTGTGGTCTGTGGGGGCGAGTGCAAGGAGGGGTGGGGGTTGGCGATCCCGTGAATTGGTGAGGCATGGAACAGGAATTTGAACTCCGCTATTATCTCATGGTGGCCCGCAAGTGGTGGTGGATTCTGGTGGTGGGTGTCGTCTCAACGGTGTTGGTGGCCTGGTTCTTCGCACGCTCTGAAAAACCTACGTACCTTGCTACTGCCAAGGTGCTGGTACAGAAAGCCTCCAGTAACCCCGGTATCAACGATGTTGCTGCCTCCCAGCAACTTGCCGCATACTACACCGACCTCATCAAGACGCGGCCCATTCAGACAAGGGTTATTCAGGAGCTTGGCCTGCCCTACGATGAAGACTCCCTGGAAGGCAAGATCACCGTAATCAGCCAGCGCGCCTTGATTCTCATCCAGGTGAAAGACGGGTCTTCTGTTGAAGCGGCCCTGCTTGCCAACGCTGTGGCGCGGGCCGCCATGGACGATATCCGAGAGCGGCAGTTGCTGGAGCTCGCGCGTTTCCAGGCATCGCTAGACCAGTTCGGGATCAATAGGGACTCCAACATCCTGGCGTCCCAGGCATCGGCGTTGAGCCTGCTGACCATGGCAGAAGAAGCCGTGCCGCCAATCGGCCCGTCCAACGCCAACAAGAGCCGGAACCTTATCCTGGCAGCCATCCTAGGGGCAGTAGGAAGCGGGCTGATCATCTTCTCTCTGGAACGCCTGGACACTCGCGTGAAGTCTCCAGAAGAGCTGAAAGCCCTGACGAAGCTGGAAGTCCTTGGCTCCATTCTTCGATTCAGCAGTGAAGAGAGCGAGAGTCGAATTGTGGCGATGAACGGTCACCGCCAGAGCGCACCGGCGCAGTCGTTCAAGTTCCTGCGTACAAACCTCCAGTTCGCCGCGCTGAACAAAGAGGGGTTCCGCTGCCTTCTGGTCACCAGCTCCGGGCCGGGCGAGGGGAAGACGACAACGGCGGCTAACCTTGCTGCGACCCTGGCCGGGGAAGGCAAGTCGGTCATACTGGTAGACGCAGACCTCCGCCGGCCCTCGATTCACCGCTTTTTTGGCTTGGACCGGCGTATCGGCCTGACCAACGTTATCCTCGGTGACGTCACCATAGATAAGGCGCTGGCAGAGACGCTTATCCCAGGATTGCGGGTCCTCTTGAGCGGCCCCCTGCCCCCGGACCCCACCGTGGTCTTGCAGTCCCAGCGCTTCATAGAGATCGCAGACCAACTCCGCGAGCGAGCCGACTATGTGATCATAGACTCGCCCCCTGTGCTGGCTGTTGCAGATGCATTGGTTCTGGTGCCGCGCGTGGATGGGGTGCTGTTCGTCGTTGATCCGGAGGCGACCCGGAGGGAAACACTGAAGCAGGCTTCGGAAGCCCTCCGCCAGGGCAATCCCGGGTATATGGCCGTGGTGCTGAACAAAGTGAGCTCAAAAGCGCGCGGCGGCTACTATTACTACTATTACTACTACTACGAGTACGGCTCCACGAACGGCGACAGAGGGTCCAACCGCAAAGTCCACTCACTCCTCCGGATGCTGAAGGCGCCCTTCGCCCAGCCCAGCAAGAGCAGGCGGCGCCGTTCCTCAGCCCGGCGTTCCGCCGATCGTGCCGATCACAAGGAGCCGGTCTCCCAGGCCGCCGGCAGCGCCAAGACGGAGTAGGTGTTCCGCCCTTCTATGTTTGCGCCGGAGGGAGAGGCACATGAGCTTCCTTAGCCAAGAGTGGCGAGATTTCTTTCTGGGGATCGTCCAACCCGGTATCGGGTTGAAACGTTGGGTTGCTCTGCTGGTGGCTGGCATTGTTTTTCTGGCGATGGGTATTGCCTTCGCCATGAGCGCTTCGGTCTTCCATCTGGCCTATGCACTCGGCTACAAGCTCACCCTGGGAGGACTGTCGCCGTTGCTGCGAGGCGGCATTTTCCTGGGCATAGGCCTTCTCGTGGTCCTTTTTGCCGTCTACAGGCTTCTGGACCTGATCTCTAAAGGCAACCGGCTTTCCCGGGGGCAAAAAGGCGCCATCGCCACCCTTTACCGGCATAGGCAGTTGGATAGCGGGCCCCACATCGTCGCGATTGGTGGCGGGACCGGCCTTTCTTCGCTGCTACGCGGTCTCAAGGAGTACTCCAGCAATATCACAGCAATCGTTGCAATAACCGACGATGGAGGGAGCTCGGGACGCTTGCGCTCGGAGCTGGGCATCCCGCCGCCCGGCGATGCCAGGGCGTGCTTAGTAGCCCTATCAGACGCCGAGCCCTTCGTCCAGAGGCTGTTCACCTATCGCTTCAACGGGACCACAGGACTGGGCGGGCATAGCCTGGGAAACCTTATGCTGGCTGCCCTCACGGAGATGGAGCAGGGGTTTCAGCAAGGGCTGGATGCCACCACAAATCTCCTGGGGCTGCACGGCCGTGTGGTCCCTGTGTCTCTGCATACCAACCTGGTCCTTATGGCAGAGACCGTAGCCGGCGAGCGGCTCGTTGGAGAGTCAGCCGTTGGGAATGCGCCCAACCGCATCGCAAGCCTGTGGCTTGAACCCCGCGACGCAGTGGTGAACCCTGAAGCGGTGAAGTCCATCCAGTCCGCGGACTTCATTGTCATCGGGCCAGGCAGCCTGTACACCAGCGTCCTGCCCAACTTCCTTCTGGCTGGTTTGCGCGAAGCGCTGGCCGCCGCAAATGCTCCCAAGGTGTATGTCTGCAACGTCGCCACCCAGTGGCGCGAGACGGACGGATACACTGCCGAAGACCACGTCAAGGCATTGCACGCCATTGGGGGCGTTGACCCCACTCACGTGTTGGTGAATACCAACGTGGTAGAGCTGCCGGGGGACTGGTCACAGAAAGCCATCTACCCCACGATCAACCGGCGCGCCTTTGGCGGGGAAGTGATAGGCGCTGACCTTGTGGACGATTCCCAGCGCACGCGCCACAATGCCGACAAGCTTGCCCGAGCTATCTTGAGCATTGCCAACAAGCAAAGAGTCCCCAACCACAAGAGAAGCGCGCCAGTGGCGGCGCACCCCGCAAACGCCCGTTGAGGCTAGCGCAAGCTCTGAACACTAGAAAGAAAAAGGGAGAGGGGGCCTTGTTGGCCCCCTCTCCCTTTTTCTGAGTCCTGTATCCGTCAGGGGATGGCTGTCTCCTGTGAGAAACGGCACTCAGGCGCCAGCTTGTGCAGCTCGCTCTTGACGGCCTCTGCATCCATCTCCGGAAGTCGCTGGGAAAGCATGGCGATGTGCTGCTCCACGTCCTCTGGAGGCGGCGGCTCGCGCAGCACACGTAGCTTCGGATGGCTGGTGGGGAGCAGGTCTTCTCCCTCCAGCGCCAGCTCCTCGGTCAGCTTCTCGCCGGGGCGGAGCCCGGTGAACGCAATCTTGATGTCTTTGTCCGGCACGCGTCCCGCCAGGGTAATCAGCTCCCTGGCCAGGTCCAGGACGCGCACGGGCTGCCCCATGTCCAGCACGAAGATCTCTCCGCCCTCGCCGATGGCGCCGGCCTGGAGCACAAGCTGCGCCGCCTCTGCAATGGTCATGTACCGCAGCACCACGTACTGCAGCCCTTTGTGCGTCCCGAACGCCCGCAGCAGCAGTTCGCCGGTGGCCTTGTTCGCGCCGTACATGTTGACCGTGCTGAATGGATGGGACTCGTCCATGGTCGCCTCCGTGTCGCCGTAGACCGAAGATGCGGACGAGAACACCACCCGCTTGACGCCCCCTTGGAGTGCGGCGTCATAGACGTTGAATGTGCCGAGCACGTTGATATCGAGGGCCAGGCGCAAGTCCTGGTTGGAGGGCCCCAGCGGCAGGACCGCCATGTGGAACAGGCCCTGCGCGCCCTTCATCGGCTCCAAGGGCTCTTGCGCCTTGGTGACGTCCACCTTGAACAGTTTCACCTTCCCTGAAGCAAGGGCGGTGCCAAGCGGCGCATCACGCAGCTCCTTGTCAAGGATGCGCACCTCGCCTGCGCCCTTGCGGACCAACTCCTTCACCAGGTTGGAGCCTATGAAGCCGCACCCGCCGGTGACTACAAATGTATTGCCTTCTATCTTCATCCTACAGACATTCTCCACTTGCTATGATGATCAAATCGCAATCTTGCTTGCCCAGCTATGGTTCTGGCGGTACCAGTCCACCGCCTGTCTGATCCCCTCTTCCACCGGCGTTGTCGCTTCCCAGCCTAGCAGCGCTTTGGCCTTGCTCGTGTCTGCCCATGTAGCCAGCATGTCCGCCGGGTGGCGCGGCTCGCGGTTGATGACCGCCTTCCGCTCCACCTGGCTCTCGATAATATGGATGAGGTCCATCAGCTTGGTGGTGCGCTCGGTGCCCAGGTTCACCACCTCGAAGCCCACCGGCTTCAGCGCCGCAAGCGTCCCCCGGGCGATGTCCTCCACAAACGTGAAGTCTCGCTGCTGCGTCCCATCGCCGTAGAGCGTCAGCGAGTCCCCATCGTGGATCCACTTGATGAACCGGAACGGGGCCATGTCCGGCCGTCCGGCAGGGCCGTAGACCGTGAAGTACCTGGGCACGGTGACGTCTATCCCGTACAGGTGGTGGTACGTGGAGCACAGCGCCTCCGCAGCCTTCTTCGAGGCGGCGTAAGGGGAGAGGAGCACGTCCGTGTTGGCGTCTTCCCTAAATGGCTGGGGGCTGTGTGCGCCGTATAAGCTGGATGTGGATGCCAGCACGAACTTGCCAACCTGATGGCGGTGGCTCAGCTCCAGCAGGTTCAGCGTCCCTGTCACGTTGGACCGGAAAAAGGCCCACGGGTCAATGAGGCTGTCCCGGACGCCCGCCCTGGCCGCCAGATTGATGATCCCGTCGAAGGGGGCCTGCCCCTTCGACTTCCGCTCGGCGAAAAGCGGCTCCATAGCTCCCACCTCCGCCACGTCTCCCCGGCAGAAGCGGAACCCTTTGCTAGGCGTAAGCTGGGCCAGTCGCCACTCTTTGAGGTGTACGTCATACGAGGCGCACAGGTCGTCAACGCCAACCACCTCGTCGCCACGCCTCAGCAGCAGCTCAGCGACCTTCGATCCGATCATCCCTGCGGCGCCGGTGACCAGGTACGTTGCCATCGCTACGCGTTGCCCCTTTCGCCCCGGCCTGCAGGCGTCGTCCTGGAAAAAGAAAAGCTACCGCCCTTTCTGCGCAACCCCAATCGCCTTGGAGCAGCCCATACATGCGGTAAAGAGTCCTGAATTGTGGTCACTGGGACGTTCCGGTAAACCGTGCCCACTACGGGTGAACAGGCGAAACGCCGTCAACCCGGCAAGGTGCTAGCAGAACGCACGAGTTCCCCTGAGAGGGTGGGAGTCTGAGAACGGCGGGTGGTGCCTGTCGGCAACTCGACAGAATCGCGTCGCCGGCGTTCCAGGCGGGTAGCGGGAGGAGATGGCTTCTACGACAGTGAGGGCGCTGGTGCGCGCTTGCTGACCGGGAGTGAAGGCGGGCTTCCGTCCGCCACTGCTTTCGCTATCCACCCCGGCATTGGTCTCGCTAGTCAAGGAGACATGATACATGGGAAGGAAAGAGAGATTCTCGAAGGTTTCTGCAATCATGCGCCACGAGAACACCTGGGTCAAGGGCCTCAAGCCTCCGCCGGCCAAGGCCAGCCTCCAGAGCCAAACCCCTTCCCTCTCTGAACGGCCGCTACATACCCTCCGAATACCACAGGCGGCTCCTACTCTCTAACACGAAAGGATACCTGATGGGTGGCTGGGGCGTCAAATCTTGCCTCGTAAGCGGCCAGGTTCGACGGCAGTCGGGTGAGGGTGAGACGCTGTTCATGATGAGAGGAAACATATTTGGCCAATGACCTCCAGACGCCCCACTGGCCCCGTCCTCCTCCTCCGCTTCCCATTCCTGTATGATGGACGTAGCCCGCTGCACACCGGCAGCCGCTTCCAATGGAGGACGATTCCCAACGATGGTCCGCCTTGCCATAGTCCTGCCTGCCTTTCAGCCCAATCACCTCGCCTGCTTCCGCTCCCTGGCGTCTGTTCCCGGTATCGCTCCCCTCTTCATCGAGCTGGCGCCGCCCGCGCAGGACCCTGCGTGGCGCGATGCCCAAGCAGGGCTTGAGGCGAAGCTCCTCTCCCTCGCCGGAGGCCCCTTGCCGGCCAACCTCGTCCGCCAACTGGTCGCCAGGCTCGAAGCCCAGGACCCCGATGCCATCGCCATCGCCGGGCGCGATCTTGCCCCCATGCGCGCCGCAGCCCGGTGGGCCCAGCGAAAGGGCAAGCCCGCCATCCTCATCTCCGATGCCATCCCGCCCGAGCGTTCCCGCTGGTGGCGGGAGCTGCCCAAGAAGCTCCACATCCGCCGCCACTTCGCCGCCGCATTCGTCGGAGGCAAGACCCACGCCGCCTACCTGGCCCGCCTCGGCATGGCGAACGACCGCATCTGGGACAGGTGCTGCGTCGTGGATAACGGCCCCTTCGCCGCCGCGTGCAGCCTGCCGGCGGACGAGCGCCTTCAGCTTCGAGCGTCCCTCGCTTTGCCGGAACACTACTTCCTCTACGCAGGTCCGCTCTCGCCGGACAAGAACCTCCAGCGCCTCCTGGAGGCTTATGCCGTCTATTGCAGTCGTGAGCGCGTCCCCTGGGGCCTCGTCCTCGCCGGCGACGGCCCCCAGAAGAATGGCCTGCAGGACCGCGCCGCCAAGCTCCGCAAAGGCCAGGTCATTGTTGCCGAACAGCCCTGCGAACGCCTGCCTGCCTACTACGCCCTCGCCGGCGCCTTCGTCCTCCCCAGCCTCGCCGAACCCTGGGGCCTCCAGGTCAACGAAGCCATGGCCGCAGGCCTGCCGGTCATCGCCTCCAACCGCTGCGGATGCGCCGCCGACCTCGTCCAGGACGGCCGCAACGGCCTCCTCTTCGACCCCCGCGAGCAGGAGGAGATGGTGGCGAGCCTCGGCCTCATGGCCGCCCTCAGCGATGGCCAGCGCCAGGCCATGGGCCGCATATCCCAGGAGATCATCGCCGCCTACACCCCCGACGCCTGGGCCGCCAGCCTCGCCGCCTGCCTCCAGCATGTCCTCGCCTACCGCCCCCAGCCCGTCCCCTCGGGCTAGGGCCGCCGCAAACAACCTCCGCGTCAATCAAACACCCGTAGGGGCGCAAGCCTTGTGCCCCTGCCCCTTCTTGCCGTCGCTTAGCCCCGTAACTGCAGGAAACCACTTGCGCCCAGAGATTGACGGTACTGTAAGATAGGCGCGTTCCTTCCCAAGGCCGACCGGCAGACCGAAAAGCGTTCCGGTGCGAACGCGGCTTTGCCTGAAGGTCCGGGTTCCTTGCATGGCATGTTTGAACTGACACAAAGGTTACAGAATGGAGGCAGTCAGATGGGGCCTGAGGTCGTCTTTCCAGACAAGAACCTCGAAGCCGTAGTCCGTGAGGCGCTTGGGAAACCCCAGGGGCCGCTCACCAGGGAGGACCTCGAGAGACTGGAAGTGCTGGATGCTACAC
>JACQUI010000018.1 GCA_016210395.1 Chloroflexota bacterium
GACGGGGGTGGCCGTGGCCAGGGCGGCCGCCGACGTGGGTGTGGGCTGGGCGGACGCGCTGGTTGGCGTGGGCGCGGCCCTGGTGGTGGGCGTGGCGGTGGGGGCCGCGGCGCCGCCGCAGGCCACCGCGAACAGGGTTAACGCCACTACGCCTGTCCTTATGTGGTGGCCCGGCCGGAGGCTGGCTCTATGCATCTGCTCTCCTTCTGAACTGCAAGGCTATCAGCGCCAGGTGATGAGGTTGAAGCTGTTGGGCAGGCCTGGCGGGTAGCGCCAGTCCACCTTGGGACCGATGCCGTGGTTGTCGACGATGGCGTACAGGTCCACCACATAGGCCTGCTCGTGGATGTAGGTAAAGAACTTCTCGTAAGCCTGGGCCTGCTTGGCGGGGTCGGCGATCTTGAAGGCGTCCTCCCAGGTCTTGTCCAAGACTGGGTCGGCAACGAAGCTGACACCACCGTCGCTCTTCATGAAAGAGACGAAGTGGCGGCTGGGGTCGGGGTAGATGTTCCAGGAGCGCACGAAGCTCATGGGGAAGGCTTCCTTGGTGTTCCACAGCCGGATTAGGGAAGACACCTCCACCAGGCGGTACTGGGCCTTCAATCCCACCGCCTGGAGGTAGTTAGTGTAGGCCTCCACGGCGGCGGGCGCCGGGGCGCTGGCTACGTAAGCGTACACCGGGAACTGGTAGTCCATGGGGAAGTTGGCATCTTTGAGGAGCTGCTTCGCCTTCTCGGGGTTGTAGTCGTAGTCGGTGATCTTGTCCGGCACCGCGCCCAGATGGTAGGTGCTGTAGGGGCCCTTGACGGGGGCGCCGGCGCGGCCCGCGATACGCTCCACGATGGCCTTCTTGTCCACGGCGTAGCTCACGGCCTGGCGCACCCTCACGTCCTTGAAGGGGTTGGGGCGGTCGGTGCCTGGTATCTTGTCCGGGATGGTCTGTATTTTGATGACGACCTCTTGGCCGGTGCGAGTGCTGAAGATTTTGGCTCCCGCCAGCTTTTCCAGGTCTGGCAGGAACTGGGGGGCTACGGACTCGACGATGTCGGCCTCGCCGGTGCGGAACATGGCCACCCGCGTGCTGTCCTCGGGGGCGATGCGGACGTCGATGGTCTTGACCGGCGGGGGCCCGTTGAAGAACTGCTCGTGCGCCTCCAGGAGCACGCTGTCGCCAGGGAGGCGCTTGACCAGCTTGTAGGGTCCCGCGGCGACCGGCGCCTTGTTGAAGGCATCGATGCCCATCCGCTCCACGGCGGCCCGGGGATAGATGTACCAGCCCTCGCCCGCGGAGGAGAGAGTGTTGAAGGTCGCCGTCAGGAAGAAGGGGTCGGGCCGCGGGAAGGAAACACGGAATGTATCAGGGCCGGTCTTCTCTATCGCCGATGGTAGGACCGGCAGAGTGGGCTTGTTGACGCCGGGCGTAATGGGGTTCAACCAAATGTTCATGCTATAAAGCACATCGTCCACGGTGATCGGCGAGCCGTCCTGGAAGACTGCGCCCTTGCGGAGGGTGATGTCCAGCACGGTGTCGCTGGAGCTGTAGGCCCAGCTGGACGCCAGCCAAGGTATAAGCTGTCCGTCCGCTCCCTTGTTGGTGAGGCCGGCGTTGATGCTACTGGCAAAGGGCGTATCGGGGCCACCGGCCCCGCCCGCCGCTGCGCTGGTGGCGCGTCCCATGTCCACGGGCTTGGCGTAGACGACTTTGCCGCGAGAGGCAACGACCTGGGCGGTGGGCGTGGGCGCCACGCGGACGGGGGTGGCCGTGGCCAGGGTGGCCGCCGACGTGGGTGTGGGCTGGGCGGACGCGCTGGTTGGCGTGGGCGCGGCCCTGGTAGTGGGCGTGGCGGTGGGGGCCGCGGCGCCGCCGCAGGCCACCGCGAGGGCGAGGCCGAAGGCCGTCACCGCCCCCATATACCGGGAGCGGGACCAGGGCCGGGGCCTAGACGTACCTGTGGGCGTGCGCATAGCTCCTCCTCACTTATGGCTAGATTACGCTGGGTTGGCACTAGGGGGATTCATCGAGGCTGCAGCCCTTTGGCAAAGGATGCCGCGCTGGCCTTGACTTGCGGCCAGATTGTAGCCCGCGGCGGCTAATGGCAGCAGGGGCCGCGCTAGCCAAGGAAACGCTTTTTGATCTCCAGATTGATGAAGGTCTCAGTCTGGGCAATGCCCTCGATCTTAGCCAGATCGTTGCGAAGAAAATTGTGGAGATCGCCCGCCGTCTTGAACATGGCCCAGATGAAGATATCGTAGCGTCCGGTGGTGGTAGAGACGAACTGCACCTCGGGGCGGGCGGCCAGCTGCTCCGTCACTGCATCCAGCTGGTTCAAAGGGACGTCCATGGCGATGAAGGCCACGGCGTTGTAGCCCATCTTGGTGGGGTTCGGGATGGCGGTGAGCTGCACTACATCCTCGGCCACCAGCCGGCCGATGCGGCGGCGCACGGAAGCCTCGCTGATCCCCAGCTGCCGGGCGATCTCGGTGTTGGACTGGCGGGCGTTGCGGCGCAGGGTGCCGATGATGTCGAAATCGACCTTGTCGAGTAGCTTGCGCGCGGGGATAGTGAGGCTCCTCTCTGGGACGCGTGGTGGCATTACATCTCATGGCAGTGTGCTTTGTCAAGCATGGCGCGTGGTGACGAGACGCGACAAGCCCTGGGGGCGCGTACCAGGACCATTAGGGTCCGAAGGTGA
>JACQUI010000250.1 GCA_016210395.1 Chloroflexota bacterium
GCCTCTGTAACGGGTCGTTCAACCTAACCCCTGGCCCCTTCCCTCACGGGAAGGGGAAAAATGTAGGGGCGTCCCGACGTGTCGGGACGCCCCTACGGCCTTGGGCCTCACCCGATAGCACCAAGCAGAAAGCCTGTCCCTTCCCCCTTGCGGGGGAAGGCCAGGATGGGGGGCGTCCCCCTACCCCAGCGGTATCTCCACGCCTGCGCCCGCCTTCAGCGCCGCGTCGTACACGGCGCGCGCGGCGGCCACGTCCTCGGTCCCGATGCCCTGCGACTCGAACAGCGTGATCGCCCCCTCCGACGGCCTGCCGGGGATGCGTCCCGCGACGATATCTCCCAGCTCCTGCACCTGCTCCCACACGATTGCCCCCCGGCTCACGGCGGCGATCAGCTCGCCGCACTCCACCTTCGCCTGCGGCACGTCGTCGGCGGCAATGAGCGCCGCGTGCCGGACCGTCTCCACGTCCACCTCGGCGTGCAGGGCGTTGTTGCTGCCCGCCGCATTCACGTGACAGCCATCGCCCAGCCACTTGCCCTCCAGCACCGGCGTGGCCGAGTTGGTGATGGTAACGACGATATCCGCGTTCGTGACGCACTCCTCGGCGCTCTCCACGGCCATGACGGGGATGCCCAGCTTCTGGTTCATCTGCCGTGCGAATGCCTGGCGATGCTCCGGCGTGCGGCTGTAGACCCAGGCGTAGCGGATGTCCCGCACGCGGCAGACCGCCTCAAGCTGCGTGGCCGCCTGGCCGCCAACGCCGATGACGCCCACCGTGGATGCCTCCCGGTTGGCCATGTGCCTGGTGGCGACGCCGCTGGCCGCGCCTGTACGCATGCGCCCCAGGTGGTTGGCCTCGACGATTGCCAGGAGCTGGCCGTTGCCGCCGTCGTACAGCATGACGATCATGCCCGTGGGCGGGCGGGGGCCGTTGCGCGGGCCGCCGTAGACCTTCAGGCCATAGGCGTTGATGGCGCCGCCGACCCAGCCCGCCATGAGGTTCTGCCCGCCGCCGGGCATGGCCATGCGCGTGCGCGGCCGCACCGATGCCCTCCCCAGCCCGCGCTGGCGGAACGCCTCTTCCACGGCAGCGATGGCCATATCCATGGTCAGCAGCTTCTGTACGTCGGCTTCTTTCAGGAGAAGTGCCATAAGTGCTCCTTGTGGTGATGTGATCGATGTAGCCAGGAGACCATTGCACCTAGGCATTCTAAAGCACAACAGAAAGTCCTTGTCTATGGGGAGCTATCGTTTGCTTTTGAGGCAGGCGTAGTGTCGTCTGAGACTAGATCTTCACCAGATATGAGCTGCTCCACAAGCAAAGCAGTCTCTGTGAGCAAATCGTCTAGTTTGGCGTAAGCACCTTTGGCTGCCTTTCGGGTGTCGTCATAGGCGTTCATCATTTCTGCGTATTGTCTTGCCTCTTCCTCTAGTATGGCGAGATCTCTGTTCAACTTACGAATGTTCTCCGTCAGCCTTGCACTACCAATGCCCAGCCAGGCGTAGCGACCTAGCACCTCACTCCGAATTGTCGACATTTCTTCTGCGGTTTCCTTCATTCTTTGTTCGGGATTGGGAGGTAAGTGCATGTCGTCATCGCCTGACTGGATCCCGTACAGACCACCCGCAATATGGCGGTATCTGCCTGAGAGAGCAAGCAGCTTCTCGAGAGCGTCTTGCAGAGGGGTTAGCCGCTGTCGCCTGAATTCTGTTCGGCGCTCTATGACTGCTTTTTGAAGTTGATTCCTGTACTCCTGGGTCTGCTGCGACAGTCTAGCCTTGTTTTCTTCGACAAGGCGTCGAAGGTTCGTCTTGTCACTCTGAGCATTTGCCCACATGGCAAACAAACCAGTTAGAAGGGATGCTCCAAGGGCTGCTGCGACAGTATCCCAAGTCACGTTTCTACCCGTCCTATCTTTTTCCCCTGTCCTCGGTTCAGTATTGGACAACTAAACTGGATACACTTCGAGCGCACGCCTTGCGTCACGTGAGTCCATTGTTCCGAAGTAGCGGTGCTCCCCCACCGTCAGCAAATCGTTGTGAGCGCCGCTGTGCTACTATAGCATTATCTTCTACCAGGGCCTCCCAGAAGGAGCGGTCATGGCCACCCAGAAATTCACCGTCATCCTGACCTGGGACGAGCAAGAGCAGCTTTGGGTTACCCACGTGCCTGCGCTGAACTGGATTTCCACCTACGGGCATACCCAGGAAGAGGCTCTTGCGATGACTGAAGAAGCCATCCTGGGCTATCTGGAAGCCGCCGAGAAAGACGGCGTAGCCGTTCCTGCCACGAGCACGGAGGCAAGGCTCTTGGAAGTTGAAGTGGCCCGCTGATCCCTCCCTTGCCGCGTATCAGGTGACCCCTACCACCCCTTACCCTCCAGGAACCGGTCTATCGCCCAGAAGTAGCGCTGCTCCCCTACCGTCAGCAGGTCGTTGTGCCCGGCGCGCGGCACAACGATCAGCGTCTTCTCACGGCTGCCCAGGTCGTCGTGCAGGTACTGCGCCTCGGACAGCGGAACCAGCGTGTCGTTGGCCCCGTGGATGATCAGCGCGGGCACGGTAATGCCCTTTACCATGCGCTGGCTTGCCGCCTCCACCTGCGGGGCCTCGTCTTCGCCCAGCGGCATGCCCACGTGGGCCAACAGGCGCGCAGGGCTGCCGAAGCCGCTTTCGATGATCAGCCCGCGCACGGCGTCGGGGTGCGCGTAGGCCAGGGCCAGCGCCGGCGCGCTGCCCAGCGAGCGTCCCATGACAAACAGGCTGCGCGACAGCCCCTGCGACGCCCGCCAGTCCAGAACGTACCGGTACACCGCCTCTGCGTCCCCCAGGATGCTCGTGAAGGACGGCGCGCCTGTGCTGCCGCCGTACCCCCGGTAGTCCGCCACGAACAGGTTCAGGTCCAGCTCCTGGAACAAGCGGGCCACGCCGTCGTACTCGCAGGCAAGCTCGGCGTTGCCGTGGAAGTACAGCACCGTGGGGCTGGAGGGTCGCGCGGCGTAGGAGCGGCAGAGCAGGCTTGCACCGCCGGCAACGGGGACCGCCAGGTCCGTGGCGCCGTCGGGCGCGGGCCACCACTCCTTCCGAGGGCGCAGCAGGAATCCCGCTATTGCGGGGCTGTCCAGGGGCGCGAAGGCTCGTGGGTCTAGCATTTGCACGGTAGCAGTGAAATAGGGCGGCGACGCACCCGTGTTTGCGGTTCCGTCTATTCTACCCTAAGTAGCGGTATCTTTCCCGCGAATCCCGGTTGCTGCGTGGGGAAAGGCATTGACAAACGGGGGACACAGTAGCACTATGAATAGCATTAAGAAAGGAGGTGATTGTATGTGTGCAACGTGTGCTGCCCATAACAAGGCTGGAGGTAAACCTGCCGCTCCCAAGAAGGGTGGCAAGATGTAGTCCATCCCTGTTAAGGGTGGAAAGCGGGCCAGACAACTGGCCCGCTTTTTTCGTTTCTATGAACCGGGGCGCATGCGCTTCCCCCAAACAGTCCACATTCCGGAGGCTACATGCGAGTCCGCAACGGTTGGCAAGGGGTTGCCGGAGGCTTCCACTTCCTGACGCTCTTGTCGGCAGTGCTCATCACTACATCCTTTGCCTGCGCGGGGAGTCCATCCGCCGAGCCGGCTGCCGCCATCTCCCAGTCCACCGCAACGCCGTCGTCAGCGGCAGGCCTGGCAAGCGCATCAGCTACGCCTTCGCCTACGCCCCTTGCCAGCGACGTGCAGATGGGCGACACCGTCTGGACGCTGGAGGGCGACACCAAGGCTGCATACCTGGTCAGAGAACAGCTCGCACGGCTCAGCTTCCCATCAGACGCCATTGGCGTCACGAAGTCGCTGGAAGGCAGCATCATCCTCGGCCCCGGCAACACCGTCCGAACGGACCAGCGGAGCATGATCGCCATTGACCTGCGCACGCTCACCAGCGACGAGTCCCGGCGCGACCGCTTTATCCGGCAGAGCAGCCTGGAGTCCGACCGCTATCCCTTTGCCGTGTTCGTGCCCCGGAGCGTGACGGGCCTTCCGTGGCCCATTCCAGCCGAAGGCCAGGCCCAGTTCCAGATCACCGGCGACCTGACGGCGCACGGCGTCACGAAGCCGGTGACCTGGGACGTCGCCGCCACGTTCGGCAAGGATACCGTTTCAGGAGAAGCAACCACGAGCTTCCCATTCAGCGCCTTCAACATGCGCATCCCACGGGTGGCCGTGCTGCTCAGCGTGGACGACAACATCCGGCTGCGGCTGGACTTCACGGCCCGCAAAGGCATTGTCGGGCCAAAGAGCGGACCTGGACCTGCCGGCCCGTGAGCCGCGCTACCCCGGCCACTGCTCCATGCGGTACGCCATCTCCCAGAACATCAGCTCGTAGCGGCTGCTGGTGAGGAAGGCCCGCCGCATGGCCTCGCGCTCGGCGGGGCCTGCCGAGGCCCCCGCCTGGTCCACAAAGCCGCGCCACGCCTCCACGCTGTGCTCCAGCATGCCCTGGGCATAGAAGTCGGACCACGGCCCGTAAACGGGGTGGTCTATCCGTCCAACCGCCTCGCGGAGCAGGTGGTACGTCCATGGGCAGGGCAACAGCGCGGCGGCCGTCGGCCCCAGGCCGTGCTGGTGCGCAGTGACGAGCATGTGATTGGCGTAGGCCAGGTTAGTGGGCGCGGGCGGCGTTCGCGCGGCCTCCTCCGGCGACACCTCCACAAGCTCCAGGAGCTGGCGGTGCAGCGGGCGTTCGATGGGCGTCAGCACCCGCTTGGCAAGCGCCTCCACCGCCTCCGAGTCCGGCGCCTTGCCCAGGGCGATAGCAACGGTGCGGGCGAAGGCCTCCAGGTAGTGGAAGTCCTGGATGAGGTAGAAGCGAAACTTCTCGACAGGCAGCCTGCCTTCCTTCGCCTCGCGGAGAAAGGGGTTGCGGAAGATCTGGTCCCAGACAGGCTGGGCCTCTGATCTGAGCTGCTCAGAAAAGGAAGCCATCAGGACGTGGCCAGCCGCAGATCGGCTGCAATGGGCAACTGGAAGAGGTCGTTCTTCGAGAGACGCGTGGAAAAAAACAACACTTCGAGGTTCTCGACCTCGCGGGTCTTGGGATTGAGACGGGCGACTACTTCGTCGCCGATGTCTTCCGATTCCTGCTCCGGATAAGGCGGGCAGACGTCAATGTAAAGGATGTCTGCATCGCGTTCGTATCTGAAGGTTAAGCTCTTTCCCATTCCAACACCCCCGATATGAGCCCACCGGTGACGTACGCCGTGACAATCCAACTGACTAACCCTTCCTTCCCCCCTTGCGGGGGAAGGCCAGGATGGCGGGTTCCCGGCTACGCCCCCGCCAGGTGCGCCCGCAGCGCCAGCAGCGCCGATGTGACCGCGCGCCGCTTCACCAGCGTGCGATCATTGGCGGGGAAGCGGTAGTAGGTGGCCTTCGCCTCTTTGGCATCGGCGAGGCCGATGTACACCGTCCCCGGCGGCTTGCCCTCCAGCGCCTCGGGGCCGGCGACGCCCGTCACGCCGATCCCAACGTCGGCCTTCAGCCGCACCCGCGCCGCCTGCGCCATAGCCGCGGCAACCTGCTCGCTCACCGCGCCGTGCGTTTCGATGAGGTCCGAGGGCACGCCGGAGGCGATCTTCAGCTCGTTGGTGTAGGAGATGATGCCGCCCTTGTAGTAGCCGGAGCTGCCCGCGACGTTGGTGATGTAGTTCGCCAGCATGCCCCCTGTGCAGGACTCCATCGTGGCCAGCGTCAGGCCGCGTTGCCGCAGCAGCGTGCCGACGCTTTCCTCCGGCGCTTCGTCGTCGGTGCCCCAGACGTTCTTTCCGAAGATCCGGACCAGCTTCTCTTCCACGGGGCGCAGGAGCGCAGCCGCCTCCGCCTCGCTCTTGCCCCGCGCGATGATGCGCAGGTAGATGCCGTCCGGCTTGGCGTAGGTGCCCACGTACGGGTTCTCGATGCCCAGGACCTCCGTGGCCATCTCGTCCACCAGCGCCTCGCCCAGGCCGATGGTCTTGATGGTGCGCGTGAGGACAACGCTTTCCTTGACGCGCGCCTTGATCTGCGGGACAACCTGGTGCTCCCACATCTCGTATAGCTCACGCGGCGGGCCGGGCATGGCGATGACGACGTGGCCTTCCTTCTCCGCCCACCAGCCGGGGGCGGTGCCCATCTTGTTGGGTATCGCCCGCGCCGATGGGACCAGCCACGCCTGCTTGATGTTGCGCTGGGGCATCTCCTGCCCCCGGCTCTTGAAGAGGTTCATGAGCACCTGCCGCTGCTCCGCGTCCACGTATGGCTCCTCGCCGAAGACCCTGGCGATGGCCTCCCGCGTCATGTCGTCCACCGTGGGGCCGAGGCCGCCCGTGGTGAACGTGAAGGGGTTGCGCCTCCACGACCGCTCCAGCACCTCAACGTACCGCTCCATGTCGTCGCCGACCAGGGTGATCTGGCGAAGCTCCATGCCCAGCGCCGGCAGGCGAGCGCCAAGGTACGATGAGTTGGTGTCCTGGGTCTCGCCCATGAGAAGCTCGGTGCCGGACGCGACAATCTCTGCATACATGCGTGGGTGCAACTCCTTGCTTGGACTGGACAAAGGCAGCGACAGGAAGTATACGCGGCGCGAGTGGGAAGAGGCAATTCCTCCTTGCCGCTAGCGATTCGCGTTTGTCATTGAAAGCCATGACGGCAGTCAGGCGAAGAACCCAAGGCGAAGGCCGTTGCAACGTTTCTTTCTGTATTAGCGGTTTGTCTTCATCGGCACAGGCCTTGGATTCTTCGCGAGGCAGTCGCTGGTGATGGCAGTGGTCGTTTGACC
>JACQUI010000246.1 GCA_016210395.1 Chloroflexota bacterium
CTGAGGAGCTTGCCCGCCTCCTCAAAGGAGACGCGCGTGCGGGTGCTGGCCTCGTAGAACAGGGTGATGATGACCTTGCCGCGCAGGGTCGGCACCTTCTTGATGTCCCTGCCCAGCACTTCCCGCATAGCGTCCGTTGTCTCCATCACCAGGTCCAACTCCGCAACCGCGAAGTCGTCCAGGTCAAGGACGTGGCGCCGGGAGCCATCCACCAGGCTGTGGCGCTGTGTTGTTGCGATTGGGGCTTGGATTGCCATATGCGTTTGCCTTGCGTCACTGTAGGGGCGTCCCGACGAGTCGGGACGCCCCTACGTCAGGATTCCCCCCTTCCCTTGGGGGCCAGGGTTAGGTCTTTCCGCCAACAATCACCACCTCATCTCTTCCGTCCACCTCCTCCAAATAGACCTGGATCTCCTCCTGGCTGGAGGTGGGCACGTTCTTTCCGACGTAGTCCGGACGGATGGGCAGCTCGCGGTGTCCGCGGTCAATGAGCACCGCAAGCTGGACAGTCCTTGGCCGGCCGAAGTCGTTCAGGGCGTCCAACGCCGCGCGGATGCTGCGGCCCGTGAACAGCACGTCGTCCACAAGCACAACGTCTTTCTCATCAATGGGAAACGAGATCTGGGAGGAGTGGACGATGGGCCGTCCGCGCAGGCCAACGTCGTCACGGTAGAGGCCGATGTCCAGCGCGCCCACGGGCACGGCGTGCGCCTCGAATTCCTGGATGCGGGCTGCCAGGCGTTGGGCCAGGGGAAGGCCGCGCGTGCGGATGCCCACCAGCGCCAGGCCCTCGGCCCCGCGATTGTGCTCCAGGACCTCGTGGGCAATGCGGACAAGGGCGCGGCGCATGTCCTGGGCGGACATGAGCTGTCGCTCGTTTGCGGGGGATCGGGCCGGCTGGGGCGCAGGTTCCAGCATACAAAAAGTCCCTTGTCCGGAAGCTGACAAGGGACCGACCCGTAGGGGCGTCCCGATTCCCATCGGGACTGCCTGCAGGCCCAGCGACCTTACCAGCCTCACAGGACCGGTTTCAAGGTGAACTCAGGGGCCTAGAAATAGGCTAACTGCCCCTATCATACCACCAGGCCGCAGCCCGGAACAACGGCTCCCACGGCGAATCCGTGGCTTTGCGCGCTACGCCACGAAACCTGAGACTGGCGGTCCCTTCCATACAGCAACATGCGTCAGATAGCGGCATAGCTGGCTCAGCGCCTTCGTTTTTCGTCAAACGCCGCCTTGTGCCTCCAGGGGCTACTCTGCTATACTCGCTCAAATCACCAAGGAGGCAAGTATCGCTATGGGTGCACCTCCAGTCAGGCAAATCCGGCACGCTCTGGGCTTCGAGGACGTGGCTATTGTTCCAGGCGATGTCACCATCAACCCCGACCAAACTGACCTGGGCCTCCAGGTTGATGGCTGCCATTTCGATATCCCCGTCATGGCTTCGGCGATGGACGCCGTGGTGTCCCCCAAGTTCGCCATCCTGATGGGCAAGGCCGGTGGACTGGGCGTCCTCAACCTGGAAGGTGTGTACGCCAGGTACGAGGACCCGCAATCGGTCATTGACCAGATCATCGAGACGCCGCCCGAGCACACGACGGCAGTGCTGCAGAAGTTCTACATGGAGCCTATCAAAGACAACCTGATAGGCAAGCGTGTGGAAGAGATCAAGGGCGCAGGTGTGACCTGCGCCATTTCGATTACGCCTCAGAACACCAAGCGGTTCGCTCCCGTGGCGGTTGAAGCGGGCGCAGATATCATCGTGGTGCAGTCCACGGTCACCACGGCCCGCCACATCTCCAAGAGCTACCACGGGCTGGTCTTCTCCGAGCTGGTGGGGCTGGTCAAGGCCCCGGTCGTCGTTGGCAACTGCGTCACCTTCAGCGCCGCCCTGGAGCTGATGGAGGCCGGCATTGACGGCATCCTCGTGGGCGTTGGACCGGGCGCGGCCTGCACAACCCGCGAGGTCACCGGCGTGGGCGTCCCGCAAATCACCGCGACCATGGATTGCGCCGCCGCCCGGGAGGAGTTCATGCGCCGCACGGGCAAGTACGTCGTCGTGATCACCGATGGCGGTATCCGCACCGGCGGCGACCTGTGCAAGTCCATCGTTGCAGGCGCCGACGGCGTCATGATCGGCACCCCCTTCGCGCAGACGAAGGAGGCCCCAGGCAAAGGCTTCAACTGGGGCATGGCCACGCCCCATCCTGCGCTGCCCAGGGGCACGCGCATCAACACCGGCGTGAAGAGCACACTTGACCAGGTGCTGTTCGGCCCCAGCAACCGCTCAGATGGCACACAGAACCTCATGGGTGCGCTGCGGGTGTGCATGGGCATGGTTGGCGCATTCACCATCCGTGACATGCACCAGGTGGAGCTCATCGAGGCCCCGGCCATCGCCACCGAGGGCAAGGTCTTCCAGCTTTCCGGGCGGATCTAGGTTTCGCGTATGCGGCGTAGGGGCGACCCGCCGGTCGCCCCTACGCCGTTTCGCTGTGAACCGCAGTCACCGCGCCTTTCTGTAGAGGCGGGTCTCCCTGCCCGCGTCCCTGGCAACGGCAAAGGTAGACGGTGGAACGTAGGGCCCCAGCGGGCCCCCCAGGCCCAGGAATTGACACCCGCCTTTTGCGAGCCGTAAGATGCTTTATGTGGGCATAGGGGAGAGTGTCCGGTCTCATCATTCCCATGGGCAACGTAGCTCAGCGGCAGAGCGGGCGCTTCATAAGCGCTAGGTCGCAGGTTCGAATCCCGCCGTTGCCACCAGGCAAGCAAGTCACGGGCGGTTAGCTCAGCCGGTTAGAGCGTCGCGTTCACATCGCGAAGGTCGTTGGTTCGAGTCCATCACCGCCCACCATGCCTCTCCCTGGGCCATCACCGGTACAGGGGAGGACCGCGCCGAAGTGGCGGAAC
>JACQUI010000240.1 GCA_016210395.1 Chloroflexota bacterium
TATCTGGCAAATATCGTGGCCATCACCGGTCAGGGAATTGAGCCGGAGGGACAAGCGGAGGCACTCAGGGGTCCCGATGCGATTCCAGGCTTCACGATGCCGTGGGGATTGGCCGTTCTGGGGTTAGCGGGTGTCCTGGCCGCTGCGCTCGCGGGCGCCTGGACCCTCCGGCGGAAGCGCGTGCGTTAGGACGCGCTGCCCCTCATGCCGGCCAGGACGAATCGAATCTCCCCGTAGGTGTAGGCGTCGCCCAGGGCTTCCTTTAGAGGCTTGAGCGGCCCCTGCCCCAGGCGGCGGATAGCCGCCTCGATAGCAGAGCGCTTCTCATCGCTTACGAGCCGGGCAAGCTCAACGTGTTCGCCGGATTCCACTGCCCTGGCAAGATGCCCTTCGATTGTCGAGAGGGCCAGGCCGCGCTCTGCTGCAATCTCTGCCGGGGCCAAGCCCCGCCGGAACAGGTCCAGGGTGACCCGGTCGCTATCGCTCATGACGCCTCGCTCGGGGCGGGGCGCGGCCTTCGCATCTGCGGCAGGCGCAGGGGAAGGCATCCCCGGCGCAGCCATGCTGAATTTGCGGCCGCGAAAGAGCACCTCGTCCCCCAGCTCCGTCACCTGCACGGCGTTGAACTGCGCCGCGTCCAGGCGAATGAACCCTTTGCGCCGCAGCTCCTGCGCGATGAGCCGCCATTCCTGGCGCGGCCACTTCTTGCCTATGCCGTAGGTCGAGAGCTTTTCATGCCCATTGCCCAGGATTCGCTGGTCCCGCGAGCCGGCAAGAACACGGATGGTGTAAGCGACCCCAAACGCCTGGCCGGTGCGCTTGGCGCATGAGAGGAACATCTGCGCGGGAACGGTGTAGTCGGCCTGTTCGCCTTCGTCGGGGTCGCAGATGTCGCAGCACGGGACGGCTTTCCCAATCGGCGCGTCGTCAAAGTAGGCAAGCAACGCCTCTCTGCGGCAAGTTGCGCCCTCGGCCCACTTGACCATCTGGGCCAACTGCGCTTCAGCGATCCTTCGCTCCGCCGCCGATGGCTTCTGCTTGATGAAGTAGTCCTGCTTGACGGCGTCGCCATAAGAGTAGAAGAGGACGGCGTCGCTGGGCCGGCCGTCGCGTCCGGCCCGCCCGCTCTCCTGGTAGTAGCCCTCCAGATTCTTGGGCAGGTCGTAGTGGATGACGTACCGGATGTCCGGCTTGTCTATGCCCATGCCGAAGGCTATGGTCGCCACAACGATACGCGCCTCGTTCCGGGCGAACTCCTCTTGCCTCTGACGACGCTCCTCTGCCTCCAGGCCTGCGTGGTACGCCACCGACCGGAACCCATCCCGCTGGAGCCTTGTCGCAAGGCGGTCGGCCCCAGCCCTGGCCTGAACGTAGATAATGCCGGAGCAGTCCCTGCGTTGCGACAAGTACGCGTAAAGCCGCTGGTAGGCGTCCTGCTTCGGCCAGACCCTGTATTGGATGTTGGGGCGGTCCAGTCTGCCCCTGAAGCTGGCGACGTCGCGTAGCCGGAGCTGGGTCAGGATGTCGGCCTGGACACGGCTGGTGGCCGTGGCGGTAAACGCGGCGATGGGCACGGAAGGGAAGAGGTCGCGCAGCCGGACCAGGCCACGGTAGTCAGGGCGGAAGTCGTGGCCCCACTCAGAAATGCAGTGGGCCTCGTCTATGGCAAAGAGGGAGACATGCGCCTGGGAAAGGAGACGCAGGAAGCCTGGCAGCATGAGGCGTTCCGGCGCAACGTACAGGAGCTTCTTTTTGCCCTGGACGACCTCTGCTTGCAGCCGGCTAACGTCTGCCGGGGGAAGCGAGCTGTTGATGAAAGCGGCGGCGACACCCAGCGATTGCAGCCTGTCCACCTGGTCTTTCATCAGGGCGATGAGCGGCGAGACGACCACGGTGACGCCGGGCTGGAGCAAGGCAGGCAACTGATAGCAGAGGGACTTGCCGCCGCCCGTGGGCATGAGGACGAAAACGTCTCGCTGCTGCAGGATGGAGTGGATGATCTGGTCCTGGAGGGGCCGGAGGGAGGAGAAGCCAAATGTAGAGCGTAAGACCTGGAGCAGGCGGATGTCAGTTGGGGGATCAGCGTTCATGGCCACCCACAAGGGTCACCGGAATGGGCAGGTTGGCCGTTGGGGAGGCGTTGGCCTCGGGGAGTGTGGTGGACGACATACGACAGCTCGCCGTCGGAGAACTAGGCGGTGGCTAGGGTGATGCCGGCACAACTGCCCTTGGCCATCATCTCGAGGATGGTGCGGCGCTCCTCGTCGGTGATGCCGGGGTCGGTGGCCGGCGGCTCCAGGACGATGTGGGGGAGGAAGGTCGCGTAAACGGTGCTGTCCATGTGGTCATTCTAGCGCCGGCTCAAGCCCACGGCAATGCAACGGGAGACTTCCTCCCGCTCGGTCGCCGTCAGATGACGGACGCTTCTGCGCCGCGGTGTCGGGCGCACGCTGCTGCTTCGTGCGAGGAACGCTCGCACGCTCGACGGGTGGCAGCGTAGCGCACGACCGATGAGCCTGCTCGACTCACCCCGCCGCCACCCGATCCACAACTCGTCTTCCTGCTCCGTTGTGAAGCCCACGCACACCTCCAGTCATCATCCTGCTGTCCAACGGGTGGTGCGTTGATCGGTTGAGACCGCCCCGACAAATGGCTTCAGGCGGCATGGGCTGGCTTTCAACGGTAAGGGCTTGAGATACAGGGGTGAAGGCTCGCCTTCACCCCTGTATCGGTCGGGGCACAGGCAAGAGCGAAGGTAGCCACCTTTTGTAGGGGGATGGTGGAGCAGCGTGGATAAAAGCAAGAACCTTTCAACTCGCCCTCCCGACCCTGTCCAGATAGGCCCATCTTATGTGTGAGCCAGCAGCTAGCCAGGACTTGGCTCCGCGATCCAAGCTCGCAGGAGCCAGGGTCTCGGGCGAAGACGCTTGATGGTCGTCCAGAACTCGGCGAAGGGGACCCGAGATGACGATACGTCACGGTCTTCAGCCCGACGCCTTTCAGCAACTACCTGCAACAACGACGCTCGTCGTGCATCTGGCCATGCCAGTCCCTCTGGATCCCCGATTCACGCCGCTCCGACCTGCCGCATGAGGCCCCAGACGTCGGCGAGCTGCCACGTCTCGGCCAGCTTGCCGTCTATCAGCCGGTAGAGGTTGATCCCGTTGAACTGAACGCGCTTGCCCGAGCCAGGGACGTCGAAGAGCTCGCCTTGGTGGGTGCCGGTGACCGTGAAGTGGGCGGCGGCGCGCTCATCGGTGGCAAACAGCTGCTTGAGCTCGATGTGCAGATCGGGCATCGCCTGCAGCAGCAACTGGATCAGGTCAACAGCCCCGCTCTGCCCCGAGACCTCGGGGAGCCCTCCATACAGGTCATGGCGCTGAAACTCTGGCCGGATCGTCTCCCTGAGCGAGCCAAAGTCGCGCTGATTCACAGCTTCTATAGCCCTCTTGATAGTGGCGATGTTGGTCTCTCGGTCTGTCATTGCTTTGCTCCTTTCTGTCGCTGGGCACTCTTACGCCGCTTCTCCAGCCAGCGTCCGGCTTTCGCGTTTTGCGCTGCCGCGCAGCATGACGACGCCCAGCCAGACGTACCAGATGATTTGGGCCAGCCCAAACACGGCCACCAGCGCATCAAGAGCAGGGGCCAACGTGAGCAGGCCCGCCACACCGGCCACTATGCCAATGTAGTTCAGTGCCCTGGGTAGCTGTCGGACTCTCAAGGCCGTCCAACTGACCAGCAGGACCCATAGACCGGTTATGTTCTCGTTTTCGGTGATCCCGAGCTCCACTGATTCAAGCGCCAGGTAGAGCGCCCCCGCTTGTTCCGGGTCATGGCCGTGGAGTTCGACGACTTTCTCAATGCCGACGAAGGTGACCATGTAGGCGGCGATGTACAGGGTGGCCAGGATAAGCCCGATGGCAGTAGCCGTCTGTGCCATTCCAGGAGAGCCGCCCTTCAGCCGCTCGTAGAGGGCCAGCGTCAGGACAACCTGAAGAAATCCCCATAGCACGAAGCCCAGAATCGCTAAGGACGCGACGGCCTGGTGGTCGGCGAGGATAGCCACTCTCTGTGCAGGGGGGACGTCTGCATTGAAGAACCCGGCGCCGTCCAAGACGCCCAGGA
>JACQUI010000242.1 GCA_016210395.1 Chloroflexota bacterium
CAACGCATCATAATGTGTAAACTCGTCAAACAACCGGTACAAGATGTACTATCCAATGCTACGCGTCTCGCAACATATGGCGTCATTTGGAAGAGCCAAAACGCTCCGACTGGCCCCGAAGGGGTTTTTACGAAGGAATCACGTTTGCATAAAGCCCAACTAGCTTGCCAACATCGTCGAACGTGACCATGCCAGTCGATGCCGAAGGAGTCACCGTCTGAGATATTGCTTTCCTTGTTCCTCCGAACCTGCTGTTAGACACGTGAATTCGAGTAGGCCCTCGCAACTGGGTATCTGTCATTGCCCCGCTTCCAGCCAAGAAGTCGTGTTTCTCTGTAGATGGGAACGGCAACTTCATATGCTTCACCGCCCATACTATAGCACCTCACCCCACCATCGCCTGCACACGCTCCCTGAAGCTCACGACGCCCTCCAGCAGATCCAGCAGCGCCTGCCCCCACGGCCGATCCAGCTTGCGCGTGTCCAGGTGCAGCAGGCGGTTGCCCACGCGCACCCGTTCCCCCAGGTGGCGCTGCAGCGGCTCGCGCGCGCCGCCCACGTCCTCTTTCAGGCGCACCGCGACCGTATCGGCCTCCTTGGTGATGCTCTCCACGCCCGACTGCATCGCAAGCACCCGCACGCGCACCGTGTACAGCAGATTGTGCACGTCCCTGGGGAACTTGCCGAAGCGGTCCCACAGCTCGTCCTGCGCCTCCTTCACCTGCTCCAGCGTGCGGGCGTGGTTCAGGCGCGTGTAAAAGGAGAGGCGCGTGGGCAGGTCCTCGATGTACGAGGGCGGGATGCGCGCGGTCATCTTCAGGTTCAGGACCATCTCCTCCGGCTCCTCCAGCGGCAGCTCTTCCAGCACTTTGCCTTCCTTCAGCTCCTCCACCGCCTGGGTCAACAGGCTGTTGTACAGATCGAAGCCCACGGACTCGATGTGCCCGCTCTGCTGCGCGCCCAGGATCTGGCCCGCGCCGCGTATCTCCAGGTCCTTCATGGCGATGCGGAAGCCCGCGCCAAGCTCCGTGGCGGCAAGGATGGTCTCCAGCCGCTTCTGCGCCGTCTCCGTGATGCGCTTGCCCCTGGGCGCCATCATGTAGGCATAGGCGCGGTTTCGCCCGCGTCCAACGCGGCCACGGAGCTGGTAAAGCTGCGCCAGGCCAAAGGTATCGGCGCGGTCAATGATGAGCGTGTTGACGTTGGGCAGGTCCAGCCCAGACTCGATGATCGTCGTGCACACCAGCACGTCGTAGTCGCCCCTGCCAAAGGCGGCCATCACTTCGGCCAGCTCCTCCTCGTCCATGCGGCCGTGCCCAACAGCGATGCGCGCATCGGGGACCAGGCGCGCCACGCGCTCGGTCACGGAGTAGATGCTGTGGATGCGGTTGTGGACGAAGAAGACCTGCCCGCCGCGGTCCATCTCCCGCACGATTGCTTCCTTGATGAGGTCGTCGCTGTCTTCCGAGACGTAGGTCTTGATAGGCAGCCGCTCCTCCGGCGGCGTCTCCATGGCGCTCATGTCCCGCACGCCCGTCAGCGCCATGTTCAGCGTGCGCGGAATCGGCGTTGCCGAAAGCGTCAGCACGTCTACCTCGGCCCGCATCTGCTTCAGCCGCTCCTTGTGGCCCACGCCAAAGCGATGCTCTTCGTCGATGATGACCAGGCCCAGGTTCTTGAACTTCACGTCCTTCTGGAGCAGGCGGTGGGTGCCGATGCAAATGTCCACTCGCCCGCTAGCCAGGCCATCCAGCACCTCGTCCTGCTCCTTTGGGTTACGGAAGCGGCTGAGCACCTCGACCCGCAAGGGGTAGGGCTGAAGCCGCTCGGTGAACGTCACGTAATGCTGCTGGGCCAGGATGGTCGTCGGCGCCAGGACGGCAACCTGGTAGCCGTAGGCCACCGCCTTGAACGCCGCGCGCAAGGCGACCTCCGTCTTGCCGTAGCCGACGTCGCCGCACACCAGCCGGTCCATGGGTTGTCCGCTCTCCATATCCTGCTTCACGGCAAGGATCGCCTTCATCTGGTCCGGCGTCTCCACGTACGGGAAGGCATCCTCCACCTCTTTCTGCCAGGGCGTATCCTCCCCAAAAGCAATGCCGGGGACCGCCTGGCGCTTGGCGTACAGCGCCATCAGCTCCTCAGCCATTTCCCTGGCGGCATGTTTCACGCGGGATTTGGTGTTGGCCCACTCCTGGGTGCCCAGGCGGGAGAGCGATGGCGGCGCTTCGTTGGGGGCCACGTACAGCCCCACGCGGTGCGCCTGCTCCACCGGCACGTACAGCTTGTCGCCGTCGGCGTACTCCAGGACAAGGTACTCCTTGTCCTGGCCGGAGTCGGCCATGGTGATCGCGCCTGCGAACTTGGCGACGCCGTGGTCCACGTGCACCACATATGAGCCGGGGGCGATCTCCGCCGGCAGCGACGGCACGTGATAGGCGTACTGGCGCTTTGGCCGCGTGATCTTGGACGTGCCGAAGACCTCGGCGTCCGTGAGGAGGAGGGTACCTAACCCCCTCGGTCCCCCTTCTCTGAAGGGAAGGGGGAGGGCATCTCCACCAACCACCTCACCTAACCCCCTGGCCCCCTTCCCTGCGAGGGAAGGGGGAACTGAACTTCCCTCTCTCCCCTTAGGGAATAGGGGCTGAGGAAGAGAGGTCGGCGGGGCAGCGGGAAGAGCCCTCCCTCTTCCCTCCCCCCCTTCAGGGGAGAGGGACTGAGGGAGAGAGGTCATCTCCCACCCCTCGTTCAGCGCGCCGCGCACGATGTTGACGGAGCCGGGGGCAGGCAACGCCTCTAGGTCGTCGGACAGGCTGGCCCCCACGCCGTGATCGGCCAGCAGCTCCTTCAGGCGCTGGCCGTGGCTGGTGACCACGACGATCCGCTGCCCCCGGCGCTGGCGCGCTGCGGCGTCGTCCAGGAACTGGTCGAGCTGGCTGCCGTAGGAAGGGGCCTGCAGGAATGGAAAGCTTGTGAAGGCGTCGCCCTCCCAGCGGGTGAGCTGCAAGCGTCCCCTGGCAGTAAGGCCGGGCTTCATCTCCTCCCACGTGAAGTACGGCGACGGGAAACCGTTGGGCAGTTCGCCGCGCTCCAACTTGGCCCGCCGCATCTCCTGGGCGCGCTCGTCCATCTCCAAAAAGACGTGCTCCAGCTCCGCCGGTTGGTCCAGCACCAGCAGCCCGCCTTCCGGCAGGTAGTCTAGGAGGGACGCCTGGTTGAAGAAGCCCAGGTAGAAGCCCGCGTCCTCCACCTCCTGCCCGGAGAGGAGCAGGGAAAGCTCCTCTCCGATGCGCTCCGAGGTCTTGGTAGTGCAGTTCTCCATGTTCATGGCCTGGACAAGCGCCTCCACCCCGGCCCGGTCCGCCAGAGCGGGCAACAGCTCCTGCGCCGGCGTCACCACGACCTCGTCCACCGGGGCCAGCGACCGCTGAGAGCCGGGGTCGTAGGTCTTGATGCTCTCCAGGAAATCGCCCCAGAAGTCCAGGCGGAAGGGGAAGGCCTCGCCCGGCGGGAAGACGTCCACGATACCCCCTCTGCGGCTCGCCGTACCCGGCACCTCGGCCACGTGGCCCATGCGGTAGCCCAGCGCCGTCCAGCGGGCGAGCAGGGCCTGCATGGGAATCGTGTCGCCGCGCCGGATGCGGTGCGCCTCGCCCTGCTCCCGGAACAGGGCCGGCGGTAGCGTCTTGAGCGCCGCGCCCGAGGCAGACGTGACCACGAGAGGCGGAGCCTGTCCTGGATACAGGCCGGCCAGCGCGGCCAGGACGCGCACCCGCTGGTGGACGATGGCGGAATCGGGCGTCAGGCGCTCGAAAGGTAGCGCCTCCAGCTCTGCGAAGTGCAGCAGCGGGATGCCGTCGCCCCAATAGGCGGCAAGCTGGTCGTGCAGGCGACGGGCATCCTCCGGATGGGGCGTCACCACCAGGAGCGGCGCGCGCAGCTCGCTCCACAGCGAACCGATGAGCAGCGCGCGCGCCGCGTGGAAGATGGAGACGCTTTCAGCCTGGCCCGCTTTCAGTTTCGCGGCCAGGGCCTGGTGCTGGGGCAACTCTTGCAGGAGCGCGGAGAGACCTGCGAGCACAGAGAACTCCTTTGACTATCCGTTCTTGCCTGACGGCCTTCGATCGAGCTGGGCAAGAAACGCAGATTGTAGGGGCGCAAGCCTTGCGCCCCTACGGTTCACCCTCACACGTCCCGATGCCATCGGGACAGCCTCTCCCAAGGGAGAGGCGCAGTACTGCTTACGGTTGGCGTTGCCGCAGCATAACGCCTAAAGGGGCTATCCCCCCTTGTGAGGGATAGCCCGTCGCACACGCATTGTACCAATCAAGGGGAAAGCCAACAACTTTCATGTCCGCCTGCTCGTTGACGGGGCGTCTACGGAGAAGTAGAGTTTGGTGGATATGGAAAAGAAGCTCTTCCCCAGGACCATGGACCAGCGCTTCCTCGCGGCATTCATTGACTGCCTGGGGAGCCGGTTGGAGATGGCGCGCTTTGGAGCCGAGTGGCTTCACCTGGAAGACCCGCAGTTCGCCCAGATGCTGGAGCAGTTCCGGCGCTCGACCGGCGGTTTCGAGGGTATGGACGAGGGCAGCAAAGAGGTCATGGGCATCATCTTTGCCGCTGCCGCAATGGCCGCCTGGGATGCCCACGAAGACTACGGCCCCGACGAGCGGTAGCCTGCTCCTCTGACCGATCCGTCGCCCAGGCATCCGTTCTTGGTCAGCCTGTCGAACGCGCAGTTCCATTCGGATTCTGTCCGAGCAGGCGGTTCCTGCACGAACGAAATCCTACAGACCTATCTCCCGACCTCTTCCTTGCGAGGGAAGAGGCAACGCCTCGCACTACAACGCCACGTCAGGAGGTCCACCCATGCCAGACGCGCCCATCGGATTCATAGGCCTGGGCATCATGGGGTTGCCCATGGCCCGCAACCTCATGAAGGCCGGCTTCCCCGTCGTCTGCTACAACCGCACCTCATCCACGGCCCAGGCGCTGGCCGCCGAAGGAGCGAAGGCCGCCGGCAGCCCGAAGGAGGTCGCCGAGGCCTGCCCCATCGTCATCACCATGGTTACCGATTCGCCCGACGTGGAGGCGGTGGCCCTTGGCCCCAAGGGGATCGTCGAGGGCATCCGGCGCGACGGCGTTCACATAGACATGAGCACCATCTCGCCCAGCGTCACCCGCAAGATAGCGGCGCGCTTGAAGGAGAAGGGCGCGCACATGCTGGACGCGCCCGTCAGCGGCGGCTCCTGGGGCGCGCAGTCCGGCACGCTCTCCATCATGGTGGGCGGAGATGCCGCCGTCTTCCAGCGGTGCCTGCCGGTGTTCAAAGGCATGGGCCAGAGCATCGTGCACGTGGGCGGCAACGGCATGGGCCAGGTGACAAAGCTGGTCAATCAGATCCTGGTGGCGGGCACCATGAACGCTGTGGCTGAGGCCCTGGTCTTCGCGGCGAAGTCGGGCGCCGACCTGGAAAAGACCATCGAGGCGGTGAAGGGCGGCGCGGCGGGCTCCTGGCAGCTTCAGAACCTGGGGCCTCGCGTCATTAAGGGCGACTTCGCCCCCGGCTTCATGGTGAAGCTCCAGCAGAAGGACCTGCGCATCATCCTGGACTCCGCCGGCGAGATGCACGTGCCGCTGCCGGGCACGTCGCTGGTGCACCAGCTCTTCGCCTCGCTGGAGGCCGCCGGCTTCGGCGACGAGGGCACGCAGGCGCTGGCCAAGGCCCACGAGCGCCTCGCCGGCGTGGAGGCAAGGGTGAAGGGATAGGCTGGCGCAGTCCAAAGAGAGTGGACCCTGTGCTATGCTGTTGCTGATCCGGGGAGGCGTCGCATGACCACAAGCCAGACCCTCGTTACAGCAGAAGAGTTGGTGCAGCTTTCCGCAGAAGGCAAGCGCTACGAGCTGGTGAAGGGAGAACTGCGAAAGATGGCCCCAACCGGCGGGCTTCACGGAGATGTTGCCAATATGCTGGGCTACCTACTGCGTGGCTACGTGTTGCAACATCGCCCTGGCTACGTCTTCGCCGCTGAGACCGGCTTTCGACTCCATCGCAACCCAGACACCGTGCTGGCGCCGGACGCGGCCTTTGTGGCCAGAGAGCGCCTACCGGATGGCCCCCCCGTTGGTTACGTGGAGCTAGCCCCTGACCTGGCTGCGGAGGTGGTCTCTCCCAGCGACACTGCCGCCAAGGTGCATGACAAGGTAGAAGACTGGCTGGAGGCGGGCGTAAAGCTGGTATGGGTGGTCTACCCGGAAAGGCGGTCAGTTGCCGCCTACCGCTCCCTGGACGACGTGCGCATTCTTCGCGAGGGCGACACGCTGGCGGGGGAGCCGGCGCTGCCCGGCTTCCGCTGCCCCGTACGAGAGCTGTTCCAGACCACATAACGCGCCACCGCGATGGCGTAGGATCCGTAGGGCGCAAGGCTTGCGCCCCTACGGCGCGGGATGCCCCACTGAACTACGCAGGAGACACCTCATGCCCTTCTTTGACACCTCCAAGCTCACGCCCAAAACCCTTGCGCCGGGCGTCAACCTGCGCATCACCTGGGGCGAGCGCATCATGACCAACGTCGTGGAGCTTGCCCCTGGAGCGCTGGTGGCCACGCACGCGCATCCCGCAGAGCAAATGGGCGTGGTCATGGAAGGCTCGGTGACCATGGTTATCGGCAAGGAACGCAAGACCCTCGGCCCAGGCGACGTCTACCTTGCGCCGTCCAACGTGGAGCATAGCGTGCAAAACGGCCCCGCCGCGGCAAGGCTGGTGGATATCTTCAGCCCGCCCAGGGAGGACTACAAGTAGACGGCGCGCTGTTCTGTGTGTAGGGCCGTAGCGAAGCGTCCTCAAGTACGTGGGGACGGCCCCGGTGTGGGGTGCGTAGGGTCTGCGCGGCCAGCGACTTGGGCGGTTTCCAGCTATAAGGGTCACTCGTGGCTTGTAGATTCACGGGAAAGAGGACTGCCCGTGTCCCTGCATTGCCAGATGGCTTGCAGCAAAGTGGAGAGCAGGTGGGACCTCTCCAAGGCCATACAGATGCCGTGTTCTCTCAGTGACTTCGTGGGCTCAACAGGGGGTTCCCCTGTGGCCAAAAGGATGCAGGCTTTGGGGACCATCAGGTGCAACCGGTGGACGAATTCCCAGCCCATCTGATCAGGCATGGGCATGTCCAGGACAATGACGTCCGCGCGTTTTGTCGCTGCTTCTCGTATGGCTGTCCAGCCGCCCCAAGCCTCGCCGGCCACCGTTACTGTGTCGTCGGAGTAGCGGCGGAGATACGCTCGCAGGGCTGCACGCAGCGGCGCGCTGTCTTCCACCACGACAACGCGGGTACGTCGAAGGCCCACGATGGTATTCGTCACTACTTCCACCCCCTGCTCGCTGGCCTATCCCCATCATAGAGGCGGGGGTTATGCCGTCCGTCGTGCGCCTGGCTAGCCCCGCAGGTTAGATTGTGCTTTCCTTCACATAGTATAGCACTTTCCTGCGGCGTGGCGTCTCCGGCTAGTCCGAACTTCCGAGGATTTCGTATCTAGCCGTATCTGGGATGTAGCCAGACAACATCTTGACGATTCCGCCGGTTGCGAATATAACAGAGGCGCGGCGCATTGGAAAAACTCGATGTAGCCAGAAGAAACGTTGTTTTCGTA
>JACQUI010000243.1 GCA_016210395.1 Chloroflexota bacterium
GCAGACTCCGGTGGAGGGCCCCTCTCTGTTCGATCCCTCGGACACGCCTCCGATTCCGGTCAAGGAGGTGGTCCGTGCGTCTTGAGCTTGGCACATTCCCTGTAGCGGATATTGTGTTCACCGACCAGACTAAGTGGAACGATGGGGTCCTCGAGATAGATCTGGAGGAGCTCCAGTCCCTGGTGCGAGGTGATCCTCGCATCGCCCGAGCCGAACTAGAGCTTGCGAGGCCAGGTGAGTCGGTACGTATTTGGCCTGTACGCGATGTGGTTGAGCCGCGTGTCAAAGTGGACGGCCCGGGAGTTGCGTACCCGGGAATCTGTGGCCGACCCATCGACATGGTGGGCGAGGGTCGCACCCATCGGCTCTCAGGAATCGGCGTTGTGGAGGTCTCGGCGGTTGACTGGCACGACGCCGGCGGCGACCCGCTGAATCTCTTCCTGGACATGTCCGGCCCGTGGGCGCAGGCGTTGCCCCACCACAGCAGGCTGCTGAATCTCTGTCTGGTGGTGGAGCCTCAACCGGAGCTATCTACCCACGCGAAAAACCAGGCTGTTCATGCCGCAGTCCTCTCGATTTCCGACCGTCTGGCGGCCACGACCGTCGGGCTCATACCTCCAACGACGGATGTCTTTGAATTGAAGGAGGTTGACCCGTCACTTCCAAGAGTGGTCTTCATCTGGGGTTTGCACTCCCCCGAGGGTAAATCTGGTTCCATCCATACGTTCTGCACCTCGATCTATGGCTCCACGAGGCTCACGCCCCCCTGGATCATGCACCCCAACGAGATTCTGGATGGAGCGGTGACCGGCCCGTACCGGACGGCGTTCGCCACATCCTGGTGCAACGCCAATAATCCGGTGATGCTGGAGCTTTACCGCAGGCACGGCGTGGACCTCGCGTTTGCGGGCTGCATCATGTACCGCACCGAATGGACAGAGCAGCACCAGAAGGACCTGACCGCTTTGCAGGCAGCCAAGATGGCACGGTTCCTCAACGCCAAGGGCGCAGTCGTCACCTGGGACGCTGGGGGCAACGAGTTTATGGAGGCGATCCGAACCGCCCGAGCGTGCGAGAGGACTGGTATCAAGACCGTATTCATCACCTCTGAGGGCGAGGCCAGCGGCGGCGCTCCCACGATCCTAGAGCCGCTGGCCGAGGTTGACGCCATCGTTAGCACAGGCTTTGTGAACCTCAACCACCTCGAGCCTCTGCCCGCCGCAAAGCGCGTCATCGGCCTCCCTGAGATATATCTACGCCATTGGGGCGGCGCCAAAGCTCCAACCGCCACGAATACAGAGGCTTGTCCCTACGTTGACCACTATGGGTTCAACGCCTTGCGTTGCGTGGCTTACTAGGGATCGCACAACCCTGCCCTAAAGTGCCCGGAGTTTGGGGTCTTGTACATGCGGACGCGCCCCGGCCTCGCTGGCACCGACCTTGGGGCGTCTCCGATTCGGGCTGTCTTTGTCGCTGGTAGGAGGCTTTAGTGGCACCACAGGCTTATGTACTTGCCGATATGACCTCTCCAGAGTTCAAGGAGGCGCTCAGAACTGTGGAGGTGGCGGTTATCCCCACCGGAGCCAACGAACAACATGGTCCTCACCTTGCGCTTAGGACAGACATAGCTAACGCCCATGCCATGGCGCTCCGCATTGCCGAGCGGCTCCACCCCAGGGTCGTCGTAGTGCCGCCGCTGCCCTTTGGGATTTCTCCCCACCACATGGCTTTTCCGGGAACCATAACCCTCCGCCCCCGCACATTCCTGGCGGTGTTGGAAGACGTGATGTCGAGCCTGAAGGAACACGGTCTGCACAACTTCTTTGTGATCAACGGTCATGGCGGGAATCTGCCAGCCTTGGAGCAGCTAACGCTGACCGCCAAACGGGATCTGGGGGTGAACCTGGCGTTTGCCAAGATCTGGCCTTCCAGGGACGTGATGGCCAAGTATGCCGCCACGGAGTCTTTCGGTCACGCCTGCGACTTGGAGGTTTCCTGGTCACTGTACCTTGCGCCCGAGATCGTGAGGAAAGACAAGCTCACCAGGGGCGCCTTCAAGCAGTCTCTCTACAGGCACGCGGGCACGGTTGTGACAATAGACAAGGACACCACCCGGCGGTCAGACAATGGGGCTCTCGGCGACGCTACGAAGGCCTCCGTGGCGACGGGCAAGGCACTCATAGACCCGGTGGTCCAAGCCTGCGTCGAGTTCTTGGAGGACTTCATGAGGCAAAACAGGAGATCGGCCAGCGGGCGCGTAACACTTTGACTGATGAGAGCGCCTCTTCGCGCACGCCAAGCTGGCCCTGGTGCGGGCGTCCGCTGACGGGCCACGCAGTCATAGTGGACTCGGTCAGTGCGGTCGCGACCCGGCAGGGGCTCCCAGTCCGCGCCGAGCGGGACATGGGTACCATCCACTGTAGCGATCCGTTTCGGAAGCGCAATCCGCCGCAGTCTCCCTTGCGCCTCACGTCTTTCATCCTGAGCGGAACTACACCATGTCCCCAACACTGCCGCACCGCGCCAATCGGTAAATGCTATTGAGCGGCGCCTCCTTACAGCAGTTTCCGTGCTCTTAGAAGGGGCAAGTTCCAGACAGCCGAGTACGACGAGGCCCCTTAGCAGGTAGCGGTAAGGCCGGTAGCAGCATTGCGAAAACAAGGGGGAGCGGCGGCGTAAAGACGTTTTCAACCCTGCGGTACAGGGACTTCCGGCTGCTGTGGGCCAGCATTGCACTTGCCAGCGTCTCCAGATGGCTCCAGGAAGTAACTATCGGTTGGCTGGTCTGGGACATGACTGGCTCCGCCCTGCTCGTGGGGTTGATTGGGGGGCTGCGTGCTGCGCCGGTATTCATAAC
>JACQUI010000244.1 GCA_016210395.1 Chloroflexota bacterium
GGACTGTCACGAAATAACATACCTGTTTCTCGAAGGCAATACGAACGTGTGTTAGCTGTTGCTTCTACCAAAAGTGGGTAGGTTATTACGTGACAACTCCTAAGCTTCAGGCGGCGGGGCCACCAGTCACAGGGCTGTCCAAGGCAGTGGTGTCCTAGGGTTGGCGGAGCAGATGTGTTTTGATCCGGCTCAAGTTATTCTGAACAAGCCTCTGAACGTCAATAAGGCTGAACTTTCCCAACTCGTATCTTGCTTCCCGTGACTGGTTGTAAAGCTCGCGATAGTACAGCCAAATAGGCCGGGTCCGCTGGCGACTGGCTACCCAAGCATTCCGTTCTGGATGATCTACAGGACGGTCGGGGTAGAAATAAGCATCCACATATCTGACTGCCGTGTAGAAGGCTACAACCACGGCCCAATCCAGGAAAAGCGTATTGGAGAGTTCAAATGTTGCAAGAAAACGCTCGTTGTGCTCGGCTCGTGCCCTAAGCTCCTCGTTGAGCGGCAAGTGGAGCCTCCTTGCGTACAAGGGAGAAGCCGGTAGCCAATTTGTAGTCCTGGCCGCCGTCTTCCAATCGGTCTCTTGTGAGAACAAAGAAGTCCAGTCTTGCGCCTGGGAACCTATTGTACAGTTGGGCCTCTATCCTATAGATGCGTTCTCGCAAGGCCAGATCGTCCCGGCCCACAACTGTCCAGAGATGGGTTGTTTGGCCTGCATCAGTCCAAAAGTAGACGCCTTCTACCCCAAGCAATTGATACACACGCGCAGCAAATGCTTCTGCCACAGCGGCAGGCTCTGTCGTTAGTTTGGTGCGTTTGATTGTGTTCGCCATGTCTTTATCCTTGGGGCCTCCTTCAAGGCCACACTATTTCTTGTTTGCATCCCCATCGTGGCCTCGGCGAAGCCACGCCCCCTACACCAGCAGGCTCACCGGCTTCTCCAGCAGGCCCTTGATCTCCTGCATGAACCGCGCGCCTTCCACGCCGTCGGACACGCGATGGTCCACCGAGATGGTCAGCCGCATCATCTGGCGCACGGCCACCTGGCCATCCACCACCACTGCCTCCGGCCTGACAGCCGCGATGGCCAGCACCGCGGCCTGGGGCGGCAGGATGATGGCGCTGAACTCCTCTACGCCGAACATGCCCAGGTTGCTTGTGCTGAACGTGCCGTTGTACTCGTCCTGGCGCAGCCGGCCCGACTGCACGCGCTCCGCCAGGTCCTTGCTGGCCAGGGCCAACTCGATCAGCGTCTTCTCGTGGGCGTTGACGATGGCCGGTACCACCAGCCCCTGCTCCCGGCCAATGGCGATGCCCAGGTGGATGTACGGGTGCGCCTCGACGTAAGTGTCGCGATAGGATGCGTTGAGGTTGGGGAACTTCTTCAGGGCCAGGACGGCGGCGCGCAGCACCAGGTCGTTGATGGTCACCTTCACCTGCTGCTGGCTCTCGTTGACCTGCGCGCGCAACGCCAGGGCCGCAGTCATGTCCGCTGCGATGGTGACGTAGAAGTGCGGGACGCCTTGCTTGCTCTGGGAGGTGGCGCGGGCGATGGCCTGGCGCATCCGGGAAAGCTCGACGCGCCCGGCGGCCACGGCGGGGGCCGGCGCAGGCGGCCGCGCAGGGGCAGTGGGCATAGGGGTGGCTGCTGCTGCGGGCGTTGGCGCCGGTACGGCGACGGCTGCAGGCTGGCGCTGGGCGGCAGCGGCCTCCACGTCCTCCCGCGTGATGCGCCCGCCCGGGCCGGTGCCTTTGACCCGGCGCAGGTCTACCCCCTTCTCCTGTGCAAGGCGGCGCGCCACAGGTGTGACGCGGACCTCTTCAGCCGGTCCCTCGGCGGGCGCTGCTGGAGTCGGCAGCGCAATAGGGGAAGGCGGGGCGACGGTCGCAGCCGGGGCCGTTGCGCCCGGCTGTCCGTCAGTCGCGGCGGGGACCAGCGCGCTGATGTCTTCGTCCGCTGCTCCAACGATGGCGATGGCCTGGCCCACCGGAATGCTGGCCCCCGGGTTTGCCAATAGCTTCCTCAGTATCCCGGCAGCCGTCGCCTCCATCTCCACCACGGCCTTGTCGGTCTCGATCTCGGCGACAGGCTCGCCGCGCTTCACCTGGGCGCCTTCCTCTTTAAGCCAGCGCACCAGGACGCCCTGCGTCATGTCGTAGCCCATCTGTGGCATCACCAGTTGCGTAGCCAGGGCGTCACCTCCGGTGGAGATTGCCAGAAAGCTTTACCTATGGTATCCCATTTCAGCTACGCAGGGAATCTGCGCGGCAGACTGGATGCCCCTTAAATACCGGAGTTTCGCAGCGGGGAGGGGCCTTCCCCCTTCCCGCAACGGGAAGGGAGACCGAAGGGGTTAGGTCGGCGTCTCCTCAAGCCCTTCCAGCGCGCGCTGCAAGTCCTCCGGCAAAGGGGAGGTGTACTGGACGCGCTCGCCTGTAGCCGGGTGCTGGAAGGACAGGCGGTGAGCGTGCAGGAACTGGCGCTCTAGGAACGAGGCGCGGCGGCCGTACTGGCGGTCGCCGGCCACGGGGTGTCCCATAGCCACAGCGTGCACCCGTATCTGGTGCGTGCGCCCCGTATGGATGCGCACCTCCAGCAGGGCATAGCCTTTGAATCGGCGGATGATGCGGTACTCCGTCAGCGCCTCGCGCCCCCTGGCGACCACTGCCATGCGTTTGCGGTCAGTTGGGTTGCGTCCAATGGGTGCATCTATGACGCCTTGAGGCGGCTGGGGGTATCCCTGCACCAGGGCAAGGTACACCTTTTCGACCTGCCTGTCCCTGATCTGGCGGATAAGGCCCTGGTAGGCAAGGCGGGACCGGGCCACGACCATGAGGCCGGAGGTGTCTGTGTCCAGGCGGTGCACGATGCCGGGCCGCTTTTCCCCGCCGACGCCGGCCAGCTCCGGATACCGCGCGATGAGTGCGTTGACAAGGGTGCCCTGGGCGTGTCCAGGCCCTGGATGCACGGGTGTGCCGGCCGGCTTGTCCAGGACGATGATGTGGGGGTCTTCGTAGACCACCTTCACGGGCAGGTCTTCAGGGAGCAAGTCCCCCGTGGGCGCGTCGGGCACGGTAACGCTGACGGCGTCGCCGGCGCTGAGCTTGAAGGAGGGCTTGACGGCCGCGCCGTTGACCAGGACGCAGCCTTCCTGAATAAGCCGTTGAAAGTGGGCGCGAGAGAGGTCTTTGCGCAAGGAGGCCAGGTAGGCGTCCACCCGCTGGCCGTCTCCCTGGCAGGTGAGCCGGAAGGTCTCAGCCATTCCGTTCCGCAGGCCGCTGCTCCAGCGACTCTCCAACCGGCGGTTGCGAGGAGGGTTCGCCTTCGCGCGGCGCCAGGCCATCAGGGGTTGCGCTGCTTTCAAGCGTCAGCGGGGCCGCCTGCGCTGGAGGGTCTGCTTGCGCCGTTTCTTGATGTTTCGGCTTGGCTTCATCCTTTGGCGACCGCCAGATGAACCATGCCAGGATGCCTATACCAACCATGATGGAGGAGTCGGCCATGTTGAACACAGGCCAGGAGCCGACGTCCACAAAGTCGGTGACATGCCCCAGGGTGATGCGGTCCACCAGGTTGCCCGCCGCGCCGCCAAGCTGGAGGCCCAGGCTGGTGCGCAGCCAGAAAGGAGGGATGGACTGGTTCTTGAAGTACAGCAGCAGGATGCCGATGCCCGCGATGGACGCCAGCATGAGGAGAAACGTCTGGTTGGGGAAAAGGCCAAAGGCGCTGCCGGTGTTGAATGTGTGCGTAATGCGGAAGACCCCTGTGGGCGGCACGGACTCGCCGACGAACAGGTTGCCTCTGACCCACGTTTTGCTGGCCTGGTCCACAAGGAACGTCAGGACAATGAGGCTCGCCAGGTACAGATCGTACGCCCAGGCGCGGCGCCGCGAGCGCGCGGGCGTGGCCTCGCCCTCGTCTGCGGCCTCTTGCTGTGGTTGTAGGGGCGCAGCATCCTGCGCCCCTACGGGGGCGTCTGCAAGAGGAGCGCCGCTTGCCAGGCCGTTGCTGCTGCCGGCGGCGACGGCGTTCACGGACAGAGGGGCTTCCCCCTCCTGCCCCGGCGAAAAAGTAACGGGGGAAGGCGCGTCCAGCGGCTGCTTGGGTTCTGTGGGTGGTTGAGATTGCAACGTGCTCGCTGTCCTGCTTGTCATCGCTACGTTCAGTCTAGCACAACGCGGGCTGAGGGCCGCAACCGCCTACAACAGGCGCTCGGCCAGGAAGTCTGCCACCCGCTGGGCAAGGGCCTCCTCGTGGCCCCGCCAGGAGTGGTCGGCGCCCAGGACCACCTCCAGATCGGCCGGATGCTCGAAGAGAGCATTCACCTCTCGAAGCCTGCTTGCGCCCACGAGACGGTCTCGCTCGCCTACGAGGAACAGCCGGGGTCGCTTGTCCTTGCCCAAGGGCGACCCGCTGAACGAGGACAGGGGCGGTGATACCAGCACGAACGCAATCGCCGGTTTCAGCTCAGCCATGCCTCTGATCACCGCCTGCGCTCCAAAGGAGTACCCTGCCGTCGCGAGACGCTTTCTATCCACGCCTGGCCATCGCTCCAGGACGTGCAGCGCGCCGGCAACGTCCTGCCACTCTTCCTGGCCGTTGGTGAACTGGCCCTGGCTGCCGCCAACTCCTCTGAAGTTGAATCGCAGGCTGGCGATGCCGCGCTCGTCAATCGCTCTGGCAAGGGAAAGGATAAGAGGGCTTTCCATCGCGCCGCCCAGGGCGGGGTGAGCGTGGCAGAGCAACACAGCAGGGTAGGGCGGGCTGGACCCTTCAGGCGTGGAAAGCACGCCTTCCAGGGTGAGCCCTTTGCTGGAGAAGCTAATGGCAGTTTGGCGCAAGGGCAGCCACCGTTACGACTGGTGCATAAGTACGTGGACTCGTCCGGCGGGGAATAGCGCCTGGTCCGCCTCCCCCTCTGGGAGAGGCAGACCAGGCGCGACGTTAGAGCCTGTCCTGAGAGCAGCCGAAGGAAGCGGCGAGAGCGGGTGAGGAGCAGCGTTTTGAGACAATTGTTATGAAAATACGATTGGCTCCCACAAGAGCGGTGGAGTTGTCATCCTGAGCGAGTCGGTCATACGCCGCTTGCCGTTCTCAGCGACTGCCGCAGTGAAGGATCACTGACCAGCCTTGCCAGCACGCAAAGGGCTGCGGCAGCAGCCCGCGTCCCTCTATTGCCGAACAGCTTTTCATCCGTGTGGGTACCCATGTCAAGGGCATTACTTAGAAATGGGGCGGTCACTGAAGGCAGCGAGCAAAGAAATCGGCGGCCAGCTTGCTTACCTCGGACTCATACCCGCGTAGGCTGTGCTCCGCGCCCGCCAGCACCTCCACCTCGCGTGGAGGAGTGAACCGCTGGGTGAGGAAGCGGAACATTGGGATCTCGATGATAGTGTCGGCATCGCCCTGGATGAAGAGCTTTGGGCGGTTGATCTGGTGCAGCACCATGTCGTTCAGAGGGGCGGGAGGACACGCCACCGAGACGATGGCCCGCAGGTCGTGGTTGTCTTCGGCGGCGTCCAGCGCGATGCCCGCGCCGAAGGAGTACCCTGCGATGCCCAGACGGGAGCGGTCCACGCCAGGCTGAGCGGCCAGGAACTCCACCGCGGCAAGTGCGTCCGCTACTTCGCCAACGCCCCGGTCGAAGGCCCCCTGGCTACTGCCTGCGCCCCGGAAGTTGAACGTCAGCGCCGCGATGCCTCGCCTGGCGACCCCTCCGGCGATGCTCTCCACTACGGCGTTGTACATGTCGCCGCCGTACATGGGATGGGGATGGCACACGACAACCGCCGGCCAGGGGCCGTCCGAAGCGGGAAGGCGCAGCACGCCCTCAAGGGTAAGAGCGCCGGATGCGAACGTTGTCTTGGTAGTGTTCATCTTGGCCGCTTTCTGCGACTACCCATCATAGCTGCAAGGGCCGTGTTTGGCTATGGCGGCTTGGAAGCCACATAGTTGGCTCGGCGGCGTTGACAGGCCTGAGAATCCTGGGGATACTGTTCGCACCCCAGGCTCTTTCTCATCGTGTGTCCTGGCACAGACGTACGTTAGAGGCAAGCAATGATTTCAAGCAAGACCAATACTATCTGGGTGCTGGACCCTACTGCCCTCCCGAGAGATGCTCGTGGCGGGGTCGCGCCACGTTTGCCTTCTCTCCGGGGACGCGCCATTGGGTTCCTTTGGAACAGCAAACCAAACGGGGACATCCTCTTCGCGGAATTGGAAGGCTCGCTCCGGCGGGACTACGCAATTGCCTCTGCAGTTCTGGCAAGCAAAGAAAGGTCCTCGATTGGTGCAACCGAGGACCTGATCGCCGGGCTGTCCTCCAGGGTGAGCGCCGTCATCGTCGGCATCGGCGACTGAGGGTCATGCACATCATGGAGTGTCCATGACGCAGTAGAGATTGAGAAGCTCGGTATCCCCACCGTGACGGTCTGCACCCACAGATTCCAAGGCCTGGCAGAGATCGAACGGGCCACCCTGGGCATGCCCGACCTTGCTCTGGCAGTTGCCCAGCATCCCATTGGCGGCCTTGATGCCGGGGCTGTGCGCCTGAGGGCCACCGGGCTTGTGGAAAGCGTCGTCGTGGGGCTAACGCATCCATCCAAATAGGGCAGCGATAACTTCGTGTCATTCTGGAGCGAAGTGGTCAAACGACTTTCGCTTTCCAATGCGTTCCGCTCCGCGAAGAATCCCTCACGACGACCGTCTGCTAGAGGGCCGAGGCATCGGCTCGTCGCCTGCTATCAGGCATCTACACGGCCTTGAGGAAAATATGTCCCATCTTTCATCCCAGCTTTATGAAGTGCAGGATGATCCAGAGGCTGTGAACCAGCTTTTCATGGACAAGGGTTGGTCGGACGGCCTTCCCATCGTTCCGCCGACTGCCGAGCGAGTAGCGCGAATGCTCGCTGCCGTTGACATGGACCCGCAGCAGGTTGTGATGCAAGTCCCGCCAAGATGGGGCGACGCCACTGTAGAGAAGCTGGCCATCAACGCAGTCATGGCCGGCTGTCTGCCGAAATACCTGCCGGTGATCGTGGCAGCTTGCGAAGCGATGGCCGACCCATCCTTCAACCTGTATGCCGTCCAGGCGACCACGCACTCCTGCGCTCCATTGGTTGTAGTGAATGGGCCCATCCGCGCAAGGCTGGGCTTGAACTCAACCGCAGGCGCCTTTGGGCCGGGATGGAGGGCGAACGCAACCATTGGCCGGGCCACACGCCTCGTGTTGCTGAATGTAGGCGGGGGCTTCCCTGGAATCGGCGACATGTCCACGCAAGGCGCTCCCTCCAAATACAGCTTCTGCGTGGCCGAAAACGAAGAGGAGAACCCGTGGGAGCCTCTGCACGTGGAGCGAGGCTTCTTGCCAGAGCAAAGCGCCGTCACCGTGTTTGCCTGCGAGCCGCCGCACAACATAAACGACCATTCGGGCCGCTCCGCCGCCGACATCCTGACCATCGTAGCAGGCGCAATCGCCGTCACCGGGGCCAACAACGCCTACACCGGCGGCGAGACCTTGCTGGCGCTGGGGCCCGAGCATGCTGCAACCATTGCTAAGGACGGCTTCAAGAAAAATGACGTGCGCGAGTGGCTGCACCGGAAGGCCGTGGTCCCGCTGGAGCGGTACACCCAGGACACGTTGCTGGAGCGATTTCAACGCATTCCCGATGGGCCCGTGCCCATGGTCCGGTCCCCTGAAGACCTGGCCATCATCGTGCTTGGCGGCCCAGGCAAGCACTCCTCCTGGCTACCGACCTTCGGCGGCACGACCCGTTCGGCCACGCGCCTGATAAAGGAGCCGAGGTAGCGTCGTCATTGTTTCCTCCCCCAGAGGGGGAGGACTGAGGTGGGGGCCGCTGCGGCCGGCTACAACGAATCCAGCAGATCCTGGATGGCCCGGTTGACGTCGTCCGGGCGCTCAGCCATGGGGAAATGGCCCGCCCTCTCCAGCTTGATGTAGCGCGAGCCTGGGACGGCCTCGTGGATCTCCTTCTCGTATTCCGGCGGCTTCCCCGGGTCGTCAACGCCTCTGATGAGCATCAGTTTGGGCCGTAGCGATCCAATGCGCTCCTGAACATCGAACCGGTCTATGGTCACCAGGTCGTTGTACTGGGAAATTGGGCCGACCTGGCGGTGCCGCTCCATCAGTCGTTGCTTGAGGCTAGGTTCAACGAACGCCATTGCGCTCTGCTGAAACGCCCACCACTCCGCGTAGCCCGCCGGGTCCTCGGCGGCCCGCAGGCGCATTCCCAGCACTTCCGCCGAACGTTGCTTCGACCGCATGGCGACGGTCATGAGCACAAGGCCCATGACTTCGTCCGCGTAGTCTAGCCCATATTGGAGCGCGATGCACGCGCCCAGCGTGTATCCCACCAGCACGAGGTCACGGGTGTGGCCCTGCGCCCACAGCCAGCCGCGCACCCATTCGGCGTAGCGCTCCACGCTCTGGCATGGCGCGCCGGAGAGGTGGCCGGGCAAGGTGGGCGCAAGGCTACCCGGGAAATGCCTCAACTGGTAGTGGTAGGCATCGGCGCAGGCGCCTGCGCCAGGGCCGTGGATGAAGACAAGCTGGGGCATGCAGACCTCCTAGTACTTGCTTGCGTAAGTGGATGGGCGAATCCCCGTTCGCCCTGAGCTAGCCTGCCCTGAGCGGA
>JACQUI010000245.1 GCA_016210395.1 Chloroflexota bacterium
AATTCGGGCTCAGCCCAGAGGGCACGATCGACAAGGGCGAGACCGTGTTCATGTACAACCAGGACGACGCCAGTCCGGTGCGGTTCGAGTTGCACCAGGCCCAGAAGGGGCAGAAGACGGGCATCGACCACGTATCGTTTGGGGTCGCCGACGTTCACGGCGCGTACAAGGAAGGCAAATTCCTGGGGATTCCATGGAAGTTCGAGCCGAAGCAGAACATGCAGTCGGGCCGCGTCATCACCAACGCGTTCGATCCTGACGGCGTGCACCTGCAGATCTGCAAGATGACGCTGCGCGGCGAGTACAACGACTGGGCGTAGCGTGCGTTCGGACCATCGGTGGTCGATGAGGAAGGATCAGGCTGTCCTGCTCGTCATGATCTCAGCATCCGGGTTCTCTCCTGCAGCACGCTAGGCCAGCGATGTGCTCGGCGGCTGCCTGATCGCCGGGGAGGCCCTCGCGACCCCCCGGAGCATCTACCGCTGGCGAAGGCAGAGAGGCGGCGGTCTTGCCAGCCCCGACCGATCCGCGCGCTAACCACCAGGGCGCCCAGGAGCAGAGCCAACGGCGTCGCCAGGACAGCACCCGCACCTGCAGTAGTCCCCGCGCCGAAGCCCCGTCCCGAGACTATCGCGACCGGGCCCGTCATTCCGCTGGGGGGTCCGTGTCGGTCCGCGATCTGCGCGGAGGCCTGAGCCGGTACGATCCCCACAGGCGCCGCGGCCTGTTGACCGCTGTAATCACGGACTGGCCGAGCCAGCCAGCGCTCCAGCCGCAGCCGTGAATAGAGCCTGAACGGGAGCTTGTGCGCCACCTGGTCGGCCATGATCCGTATCAGGAGTTTGTTTCGGAGCGGGCCGGCAGCAAGATAGGCCACGGCGCCAAAACCGGGTAACAGCGACAGTAGCAATACGGCCGGGGTGTGTATGTTGCCGCGCGTGCTGCCAGCATCCCGCCTCGTCTGGCGGAACCGCATCACCAATGAAACCAGCCAGGCGCCAAGGGTCCAGCCGAACCTCGCGATACTTCCAATGGGAAAGCGTAGGAGTGCGCTCAGGACCAGGTGCACGCCCATGTGCTTGAGCGCTCGCTGGGCGTCCGGGGTAGCAAGCTTCGTCCGCAGTGAACCGGCCTCCTCAGCGTTGAGCCGGCCTTGCGACTCCCACCGGTCTATGCCCTTTGCCACGAAGGCGGCAGACGCGCGGTCCGCGTCCGTGACTGCCCTACGCACTCTGGACGGCCATCCTCCGACCGCGGTGGCGAGGCGGAAAAGCAGCCGGGTGAGCCGGCCCCACAACCGCGGCTCCGAGTCCTTCCAGTCTCTGTACGACGCTTCGCATTCATCGATAGTGGCGTCCAGTTCCTGGACGGCCTGTCTTCCCAGCCGCTGCTCGAAGCCTGCCCTGTTGGCTGCTGCGAAGGCCCTGAGCCGGGCGAAGTCAATATCGTCAAACACGGGAACCGCGCCGGTCCTGAGCGCCGAGACTAGCTGGCCGCGTCCAGGGAACGGGGTGGCGAACCCTGATTCGAGGTCGATGATGACGTAGTCGCCGCCCGGTTCCTGAATAAGGTTGGTGTGGGCGTGCGGGTTGGAAGGATTGACCTGCCACACCGCGAGCCCCGCAGAAGCGAACATATCCGAGACTTCCGCCAGGAAACCCCTGGCCCTGTCATCGTTGCGCGCAGGCTGGCCCGGCACGAACCGGGTCACCAGACAGGGCACGTTTGAGCCTGACTCCAGGCCTACTACCGGCGCAACCAGGTCACGGCCGAACTGCAACCGAGTCAAAAGGCTTGCGATCTTCCGGCGGTGCGCAGCCGTCTTCAGCGCGCTCATGTTTCGCTCGTACGGGAAACTCGCCTGGAACGAAAGCCAGTAGATGACCCGAGCGAGCGCCGGTGGGCGATAGAACTTCGTCGCTGTGCCGTGCTCTTCATCGAGCACCACAAGGCTGGTGAAAGAGCTGGCCGTCCGCTGTCTGTCACTGATCGCCACAGGCAGGTCTGTCCCCGGCCTGGGCGCCGAGAGCCAGCGCGTCCGGTCAAGCCAGCGGACCACCGGCACCATCACCATCAGGCCCATCGCGCCGAGCAGGTAGGCGGCTGCGACGTCGCTCGGCCAGTGGGCATGCAAATAGATCCGTGACACGCCCACGGCCAGGACCATAGCGGTCACCGCCGCCAGTGCTGGGAACAGGTACCGCTTTCTCAGGCGGCGGTGGACCGCCAGAAACCCGAGGAAGCCGTAGAACAGCACGCTGCCGAACACATGGCCGCTGGGGTAGCTGGGCGCCAGTTCTGACCCCGAAGGCCTGGACCGTCCTACAACCCCGCCCAGGATATGGTCGGTAAGGTGCGCCCCGACAGCCACTGTCCCGCACACGACTGCAAAGAGGGCTGCATCTTTCCTGCGACGCGTCACCCACAGAATGACGAAGGTCCCGGTGGCGATCACAGCGGCCGGCCACCTGTCTGTGGTAGCAGTCACCCCGGTAAGCGCGGCGCCAATGTGATCGGGCACGTTTTCAGACACCCACCGAAGCACCGCGCGGTCCTGGGCCGGAAACGGCTCAGCCCGGAGGCTCAAGGTGAGCGCGGCTACTGTGGCGGCGAAGGCAGCGAATGCGGCGACCCAAAGCGCCGCACGCGGTCCGAGGCGAAGCTTGACCGTCAGGCGTTCACTGGCATCGCCGACCTGTCTACCTGGGTTGTGGGCCGTCGCGGCAGTTGCGGACACCATGGCAGTCTCCTTTCGGCCGGGCCCGGCGCGGGACGCGGAGGGCGGGCATCTGCATGGCGCCATCCTTCTAGTTGGCAGCTGCCATCCACAGAGACGGTTGACCTAATTCGCCGTAGTAGGGGGTACTGGACGCCGGTGGGCCTTTTGAACCGCTGCGAGAGTCAATGCCTTGCCGGGACTTTGAAGCGCGCCTCACTGAAGAGGTCTGCCACCTTGCCCTAATCGTTGCAAGACCGAGTCGCCCGGGGTATGCGCGGCGAAGGTGGAAGAACGCTGAACTCCCTGCCAGGAGGGCGGCTGCCATGGCTAATTCGTGTGGATCTGCGCGTCGTCAGCGAAAATGGGACCGTTTTCGGACCTCAAATCACGGAGAGTCGTCAGATTGCTCCATGCGGCGGAGGCCGGTCCCGACGATGTCGGGCGAGGGAGAGGGGTAAACGTGAAGGTCCTATTGCTCCCGGACTGGGGGAAACCCTTCTATCCGGGCTTGAGGAAGAAGTTCCCGCAGGTCGAGTTCGTCGAGGCATATGCGGACGCAGAGATAAAGCGCGCGGTGTTTGACGCAGAGGCGATCTTTGGCTACCTAACCGGTGAACAATTCGGGCTCGGGAAACGGATCAGATGGATCCAGACCCTCGATGCAGGGATGGAAGGGCTCTTCAGGCGCATCCCGGAGATCGCCGAGACGGACATCGTGGTCACCAACGCGCGCGGGGCAGGAGCGCCTCAGATTGGCGAGCACGCGCTGGCGCTGATTCTCGCGTTCGCGCGCGGGCTGCCTGACTACTGGACGCTTAAACAGGAGCACAAATGGGACCAGGGCCACGGGCTTTCGGTCGTCCAAATCATCGCCGGCCGTACCGTC
>JACQUI010000268.1 GCA_016210395.1 Chloroflexota bacterium
CATGTACACCACACACTCCAGCCCCAGCATGGCGCACACGGTGGCCGTGGCCACCCCGTGCTGCCCCGCCCCCGTCTCCGCGATGACCCGCCGCTTGCCCATTCGCCGGGCCAGCAGCCCCTGGCCCAGGGCGTTGTTGATCTTGTGGGCGCCGGTGTGGGCAAGGTCTTCCCGCTTGAGGTAAATCTGCGCGCCGCCAAGCTGCCAACTGAGGTTTGCGGCGTGGTACAGCGCCGTGGGCCGGCCGGCGTAGTCCCGCAGCAGCCGCGCCAGCTCCGACTGGAACGCCGGGTCTGCCCTGGCCGTGGCGTAGGCCGCCTCCAGCTCCTCCAGCGCCGCCATCAGCGTCTCGGGGACGAAGCGCCCGCCGTAGTCGCCGAAGCGCCCGCGGGCGTCGGGTAAAGTGGGCACGTTTACGATAGTCATCGGTGTCTCCATGAAAGGTTACCGCCCTTCAGCATGACAACGAACACCTTGTCATTCAGAGCCGAGCGAAGCATCGGCGAAGAATCTAAGGCAGTCGCTTGCTCACCAGGTCGCGTCAGGAGGCTTGGGACGCCCGCTCCCTTTCCGCCATTCGCTCATTCGAGCGGCGAACGGTTTCCGAGATGGCCCTCAGCTCTGGCACAAGCAATTCTTGTAGAGCTTGCCGAACGCCAGCAATCACCTTTTCAAGCTCAGCCTTCTGTTCCGGAGTGATATTGGCGTCCACAGGAACTCCATGCAGGGCATTCAACGTTATGTAGTGAACAGCTCTGGGAACAAGGCTTTCCAGTGGTTCAGAGGTGTCCAGCTCCAAAGTGTGACTTGGCAGATAGTCATACTTGACATTGGGATTCCCGCCCGGACTGAGAATACTCGTCGGCTGCGACGCCCTGCGAGCGCGATGCTGCATCCGCCAGTCTCTGAGTTCATCAGGGCAGCGGCAAAGAATCACCTTCAAGAAGCCACCGGCTGACTGTACAAGGTGGTTTGCCTTGGTCAATGTCCTCGGATGAGTGAGGGGGGTGTCCAACACCAAAGAACGCCTTTGATCATTGAAGATGTCTTGCGCAATTGCAAACGTCAACTCGTAGGCTAGCTCCGCTGCGATGTTCTCTGCCAAGCCTGACTCCAGGAGAGCCGCCTTGAACGTGTCCTTGTCTATCACCGGCCATCCCAAGACCCGTCCAATCTCCAAGGCGAGTGCGGATTTGCCCGAACCGGGCAAGCCCGCCATCATCACGAGGGTGGGATTCCCCGTCACGTTCGTGAAGGTGTCGTTGGTCATGAATCGCTCCTCACGCTCTCCTGTGTAGGCCCCGCTCAACAACCAAGCCCTCCACCAGGGCGGCAAGCTGCCTCGCGCATCGCTCGTATGCGGCTTGGCCTCTATGGTAAGGGTCATCCACGGACCAAACAACAAGCCTGTCAGCGGTCGCCGACAGGTATCCTTCCAGGCGGGAAGCAATTGTAGGCGTCATGGCAACGATCAGGTCGTAGTCCGCCAGTGGGACACTATAGAGGTCTGTCGGGGCGTGGCTAGATAGGTCAACACCATAGAGTTCCTTCATAACTGCAATGGCGTCGTCCGTCGCGCTCTCCTCGCCAACATTGACGCCCGCGCTGGCGACGAGCACGGAGTCATCCAGCAGCCGTCTCGCTATTGCGGCTGCCATGGGGCTCCGGCACGTGTTGCCGCCGCACACGAACAGCAGGCGAAACGGACGGGAGGGCGCATCGCCTGTGGCCCGCGCATTCCTCACAAACGCTCTGATCTTGGCAGCGTCCTTCGTGCCGCCAGTCTCCACGCCGCTGGACACGTCCACGCCCCAGGGCTGCACCTGGCGCACGGCATCCGCCACGCTCTCTGGCGTCAGGCCGCCGGCCAGCAGGAAGCGGTGCGTCTTCGCCAGCGCCCCGGCGATGGCCCAGTCAAAGGTCTGGCCCGCGCCGCCCAGGTGTCCCGTGACATCTGGGTCCAGCAGGAGCAACGCCCCTGCCCACTCATAGCCCGCCAGCACAGGCTCTAGCTCGCGCACCACGTCGGCGATGGGGCGGCCGAGAGGCACGTGGACTGCCTTGATGACGGGCCGCGCTACCTGGCGGCAGTAGTCGGGCGGCTCGCTATCGCTAAGCTGGGCCATGTCCAGGCCGCACGTCTCCAGGATGCGGTTGACCTCGGCCAGGGGCTGGCCGGCGAAGATGCCCACCAGCCTGGGGCCACGTTTGCCCCACTCTTGGCGGAACGCATCTATCATGCGCCGCGCCTTCTCTTCCGGCAGTTGGCGCCGCACGCCCGGCACAAAGTTGAAGCCCACGTAGTCGGCCCCCGCCTCGGCTGCTGCGAAGGCGTGGGAGACATCCTGGATGGAGCATATCTTGACGTGTATTACCTAACCCCCTGGCCCCCTTCCCTGAAGGGAAGGGGGAAACATTATCCGGGGGGACACCCCCAGACCCCCGCCAGAAAGGGCTTTGCCCTCTCTGGACTCTCCCAAGAGAACTAGGCTGTGCCCGCCAGCTCCCGGACCCTTGCTGCCGTGTCCGGCGCGGTGACCAGCGCCTCGCCCACCAGGATGGCGTTGACGCCGGCGCGCCTCATGCGGGCAACGTCGTCGCGGCTGTTGATGCCGCTCTCTGCCACCAGCACCTTGCCCCGTGGCACCAGGGGACGCAGTCGCTCGGCCAAGGTCACGTCCATCTGGAAGGTCTTGAGGTCGCGGTGGTTCACGCCGATGATCTCCGCGCCCGCGTCCAGCGCCAAGTGCAACTCGGCCTCCGAGTGCACCTCCACCAACGCCTGAAGCCACAACGAGCGCGCCACGGCCAGAAGCTCCTTCAAGCGCGCCGCATCCAGCATGGCGACGATGAGCAGGACAGCGTCGGCGCCGTAGGCCCGCGCCTCGTAGACCTGGTACGGGTCGTAGAGGAAGTCCTTGCGCAGCACGGGCAGGCTCGCCTGGGCAACGGCAGCCTTCACGTCCAGCAAGTCCTGGAGGCTGCCCCGGAAGTGGTCGGCCTCCGTCAGAACCGAGATGGCGGCTGCCCCGTTCTGGGCGTAGGTTCGCGCCAAGGCGGCGGCGTCTATGTCCGCCTTCAGCACGCCACGCGAGGGTGACGACCGCTTGACCTCGGCGATGAGCCGGACGCCTGGCCCCATGAGGCAGCCCGCCAGGTTCAGGGGCGCGCCCATGCCCTTGATGCGTGTTTCCAAGGCGGACAGCGGCTCCTCCCGCAGCCGGCGTGCCAGCTCGGCGCGCTTGGTTTCCAGGATCTGGTCAAGGATGGCGCCGGTGGTCACGCAGCCTCACTCTTCTTTTGCAGTGCGAGAGCATGCTCTCCGTGGAACCAAGCGACTATGCTTTCCCACTCATCCCAGGAGAGCGACGCCTGATAGTTGCCGCTCCAAGGAAGCTCCATCCTCAACATCACCGGTAGGCGCTCATCGCCGTCATACTCAACAACAAAAGAGACAACTGAGATCCTAGATCTCGGATTGGACACATCCTTGACGTGCCTTCTCACCATCATGGCCTCCTGTGTGGATAGTCTCGCCAAGTATCGTTAGCTCAGCCCCTGGCTCACCTTCACGACCTGCTCCAGCTTGGCGGCGGCGGCCCCGCTGGCGACAAACTGGCGCGCCAGCGCCACGCCCTGTCGCAGCGTGGTGGCCTTGCCGCCCACCAGCAGGGCAGCGGCGGTGTTCAGCAGCACCACGTCCAGGGCCGGCCCGGGCTTGCCGCCCAAGATGGCCCTCAGCAGCTCGGCGTTGCGCTCCACCGTCCCGCCCTTGATGTCGTCGGTGCTGGCGCGGGACAAGCCGGCCTCCTCAGGCGTCACCTCAGAGGTGCTCACCCGGCCCTCCCGGAGGTCCCACACGCGGGTGGGAGCGCTGATAGAGAGCTCATCCACGCCGTCCATGCCGTACACCACCATGGCCCGCTGGGTTCCCAGGCAGTTCAGGGCCTCGGCCATCTTCTCGCCGATCCTGTGGTCCGAGACGCCCAGCACCTGCGCCTGGGCGCCGGCGGGGTTGGTCAGCGGCCCCAGGATGTTGAAGATGGTGCGAATGCCGATCTCCCGCCGGGGCACGGCGGCGTGGCGCATGGCGGGATGGAAGACCTGGGCGAACATGAAGCCGAAGCCCGTCTCCGCCAGGCAGCGCTGGACGCCCTCCGGGCTGAGGGCGATCTTGACGCCGACCGCCTCCAGGACATCGGCGCTGCCAGGGCCGCCGGAGGCGGAGCGGTTGCCGTGTTTGGCGATGCGCAGGCCCGCCGCCGCGGCGACGATGGCCGCCGCCGTGGAGACGTTGATGGTTCCGCGGCCGTCGCCGCCGGTGCCGCAGGTGTCCACCAGCTGCGGTCCGCTGACGTCCACGGGCGTGGCGAGTTCGCGCATGACGCCGGCGGCGGCCGCGATCTCCTCGACGGTCTCGCCCTTCAGGCGCAGGC
>JACQUI010000261.1 GCA_016210395.1 Chloroflexota bacterium
GTTTACTAGTAACCACCGAACCACACGTGAAGCCCTTGGTGCAAAGGCGCTCGAGGGTCTCCCCCGCTGATGGAATCGATTGCGGTACCCTGCGACCAAGATACGCAGGCCGGGAGCCAAGATGCTCGCGTTGCCAGAGAGATCCAGCCATGACACATTGGCCTTATCACAGAACGAGCGCCCGGCGGCAGTCATAAAGGGAACGACAACGAGAGGGATTCCACTGTCCCTCTGTGTGGACATGTGGTGCTTCGCCTGTTCGGCCGCTAGGGCTACTTGGCCCAACGTTCCGGATCGCTTGAATTCAAGAAGGAACCTATGCCCGCCCACTGCCACTACGGCGTCGAACTGAGAAGGAGGATATGACAGATTGTTGCTCAGTTCCGTCGGCGCACCCAAATATTCAGACAGCTTCTCGGCAGCCCTCTGAACGGCAGATTTCTCCGTTAGCAGATCCATGCTTAAATAAATACCATTGTCAAAACTTTTTTTCAAGTGGGCTATTGACTTACATGCGAAGCGTTTCTTGTGCCCACCCCCTCACCTCCGCCGCCGTGTCCGGCCGGCGCAGCGCCAGGGACAGGGAGGCGTGCAGCAGGCCCAGCGGCGTGCCGCAGTCGTAGCGGACGGCGGCGTAGCGGTAGGCGTACAACGGGCAGCGGTCCATGGAGCGGGCGATGCCGTCGGTAAGCTGGATCTCGCCGATTGCGCCGGGGCGGGTCTCGGCCAGGGCGTCGAAGACCTCCGGCATGAGCAGGTAGCGGCCCACGATCCCCAGGTTGGAGGGGGCTTTGTCCGCCGGCGGCTTTTCCACCATCCCCTTCAACCGGTAGGTGCGGCCATCGGCCTCGCTGCCCGCCGCCAGGTCCACCACGCCATAGGCGGAGATGCGTTCCCTCGGCACTTCTTCCACGGCCACGTAGTTGCCCGGGCGCCTCTGCCAGGCGCGGAGCATCTGGGCCAGCACCGGCTCGTCGCCTACCAGGAGGTCGTCGGGGAGGATGACGGCGAAGGGCTCGCGTCCGGCGGCCTCGCGGGCACAGAGGACGGCGTGTCCCAGGCCAAGCTGCCTGTCCTGGATGGGGTAGCTGAAGGTGAGCCGCTGCGCGAACTGCTGAAGCTCATCGGCGACGGCGTTCATCCCGCGCCGGCGCAGGAGGGCGTCAATCTCTTGGGACGGCTTGAAGTACTCCTCTAACGCCTGCTTGCCCGGCGACGTGACGATGGCGATGTGTCCGATGCCGGCGTCCATGGCTTCCTTGACGACGTAGTGGATGGCCGGCCTGTCCACCACGGGCGCCAGCTCCTTGGGAACGGCCTTGGTGAGGGGTAAAAAGCGAGTGCCCAGCCCTGCTGCGGGGATAACGACGGTGCGGATTTGGGACGGCATTGCGGATTCTCCAGGCAGTGGGCTAGGAATCAACGTAGGGGCGCGGTCTCCGCGCGCGTCTCTGCGTATGCGGGCAAGCGCGTGAGACGCGGGCAGGGAAACCCTGCCCCTTGTACCCACTCTCAATGGCAATGGCATTCTACAGGTTGCGTTGACAGTGGGGAAGGGCCATGTCATGATGGGGATGGTCGTGCTAGGCGGGGAGCTAGCGGTGCCCTGAACCCGCAATCCGCTACAGCGGGGCTGAATCCCCCTCCGAGGCCCAGCCACTGGCCTCTACCCACGGTGCTACCGTTTGATGACCGGGCCCTGCGCGTCGGAAACCCGCGAACCCCGCCAGGTCCGGAAGGAAGCAACGGTAAACAGGCCCTCCGAGCGCCGCAGGTCTCCCGGTTTGAGGTACCCGCTGGGCATGCCGTGTGGTCATGGTCAACGAGGGGTGCACGGCCGTATTCACCTCATGGCTTTGGTCTCCCTTCCCATAAGCGGGGGCAAAGGAATTGCTCACGCCCTGATGGAGTCGGGGCATCAGGGAGGATGAAAATGGCAGCGCCTTCTTCCGTGGGGCGCTTGACCTCTCCTCTGTAGTCCCCTCTCCGCAGCGGAGAGGGGACGGCAACCAGCCAACGGAATGATGTCCATTTTCCGAGGAGTGTTTTCGGCCCGCTACGCGGGCCGAAGAAGTTTCACGGGCAAAGAAAGGCGTCTGCGCATATGGCAGCGTCGGCTCACGGGGAGGCCTCACCCAAGGAGAGGCTGGAACGTCTGGGGGTGAGGGCCAAGAAGGGCCTTGGCCAGAACTTCCTTGTAGGCCAAGACGTGGTGCGCACGATCCTGACCGCAGCGGAGGTATCCCGGGGGGATACGATAGTAGAGGTTGGCCCAGGTCTGGGAATCCTGACCCAGGAGCTTGTGGCTGCAGCAGGCAAAGTGATCGCCGTGGAGATGGACCGGGAGTTGGCGCGGGTGCTTGCGGACGACCTCGCGGATGCCGGCAACCTGACCGTCGTGGCCGAGGACGCACGGGAAGCGGACGTTAGCGGGCTGACGGGCGGCGCTTCCTACAAGCTGGTGGCGAACCTGCCGTACTACGCAGCCAGCCCCATCCTGCGCCACTTCCTGGAGTCCGAGCGACCCCCTGTGCTGGCCGTGATCATGGTGCAGCGAGAGGTAGCCAGGAACATGACTGCAAAGCCGGGCGAGATGTCCTTGATGTCCGTGGGCGTGCAGCTCTATGGCAGTCCGCGCATCGTAGGCTACGTGCCGCCGTCGGCTTTCTACCCGCAGCCCAAGGTGACGTCCGCCGTCGTGCGCATAGACGTGTACCCCAACCCGGCCGTTGACCTGGACGACAGGGGCCACTTCTTTGACGTCGTCCGCGCCGGGTTCAGCGCGCCTCGCAAGCAGCTCAGGAACGCTCTGTCTGGTGGGCTGGGCGTCCCGACCGAAGAGGCGCTTGCACTGCTATCGGCCTCGGGGATTGACCCGCAGCGGCGGGCGGAAAGCCTCTCGCTGGAGGAATGGCGGACGCTCTCCCTGGTAGTGCGGGAGCGCCCGTTGCCTTCCAGAAGCGAACAGGAGTAGAGTGCGCCCGCATCCGTTGCGCGAAACGATGAAAGCACACGCCCCGGCCAAGATCAATCTGTGCCTGGAGGTCCTGGGCAAGCGTCCTGACGGCTACCACGAGATAGCCTCGGTGCTGCACACCCTCGACCTGGCCGACGAGCTTTCCTTTTCGCCCGCAGAAATGCTCAGGCTCCGGTGCAGCCCGCCCGTGGGACCAGACGAGGACAACCTGGTTGTGCGAGCAGCGCGGCTTCTGCAAGAGGCGGCGGGTTGCGACAATGGAGCGGCTATCGCACTGACGAAGCGCATTCCGGTTGCGGCCGGGCTAGGCGGCGGCAGCTCCGATGCGGCTGCCACGCTGAGGGCGCTGAACGGCCTGTGGGGCCTGCGGCTCTCCAGGGAAGCACTGGCCGAGCTGGCGTCCCGCCTGGGGTCGGACGCGCCGTTTTTCCTGGAGGGCGGCTGCGCGCTGGCGGAAGGCAAAGGCGAAAGGCTCACGCCATTGGCGGCGCTACGCGGCTGGTGGGCAGTCGTGCTGAGCCCGCCGATTGCGCTTGAGGGCAAGACGGCGAAGCTGTACGGGATGCTCACCCCCGCAGACTACAGCGATGGCTCGGCTACGCGCTCACTTGGGGAAAAGCTGCGGCGCGCTACGGCAAGAGCGGAAGACCTCGCGGGAGCGGGCAACGTGTTTGAAAGGGTAGGGGACAGGGCGTTTTCGGGACTGGTCGCCTACAGGCAAGCATTTTCAGTAGCAGGGGCGCCCTTCGTCCGCCTCTCGGGGAGCGGGCCGTCGCTGTTCACGCTGGTGGAAAGCGCGGAAGAGGCTGGCCGGATCGCGGCACAACTGCGCCGCGCCGGGCACGCCGCCGTTGTTGCTTTACTTACAGAACCACTGAGTTGTTGACGGTGCGGGCGGCGCTGGCTACAATGGCGCAAGTTTGGGCCCAAAAAGGCCCCAGGAAATTCTGGCTGTGGCGCGAGCAAGCGACGCAAGGCCAGGCCGGATTGATTGGTCGCGGATGCCTGAAACGATCATAGACCTGCACGTGCATACAGTGGTAGGAAGCGTAGATAGCAGCCTGTTGCCCCAGGAGCTGCTGGATGAAGCGTACCGCGTCGGCCTCCAGGGTGTGTGCTTGACGGAGCACCGTGGGCCGTGGGACAAGTTCGAGTTTGACCGCTTCAAGAAGCAACAGAACAACATCCTTATCATCAACGCCATGGAAGTCGAGACGACGGTAGGGCACATCACCGTCTTTGGCCTGGACAGGTACGTTCCAGGCATACGCGACCCGTGGACGCTGCGCAAGACCGCCGACAATGAAGGGGCGTACATTGTCATGGCGCACCCCTTTCGTAACCTGCTCCAGAAGCCGCCTTACAACACGAACTGCCTCCTGTTTAGGGGATGGAATCCCATTCCCACGACGGTCGAAGAGGCCATCAAGCATCCCGTCTTCGACGTTGTGGACGCCATCGAAGTCGTGAACGGCGGCACGTCCGACGCCGAGAACTACTTCGCGTGGGAGGTCGCCAAGCGGCTGGGGAAGCCGATGGTCGGCGGGAGCGACGCGCACTCCACCAACGGCCTTGGGCGGTGCGTGACGGTGTTCCGCGAGGCCATTAGGGACCAGGCCGGTTTCCTGGCGGCGTTGCACGCCGGCAATTTCTACCCCGCCACGGGCCTGCTGTTTGGCGAGCTGGCGGCGCTGGGGCAGCAGTAGGCCGTCTTTCCCTTCGCTCGGTCTACGAAGGTGTTGACAACCTACGTGTGGCCTTGTGGTGTGCCGAGGCAGCAGTCGTTCTGAGAGCTTGCAAGCAAGTGGGCCTTTGCCCTGCGGTGCTGCAAACGCCACTGTCGTTCTGAGCGAGGTGGTCAATCAGCGGTTGCCATCTCAGACCAGTGTCTCGCGAAGAATCTAAGGCCTGTGCCGATGAAGACAAACCACCTATGCAAAAAAGGAGCGTTGCAACGGCCTTCGCCTTGGGTGCTTCGCCTGACTGCCGTCATGGCTCAGAAGGTGTTGA
>JACQUI010000253.1 GCA_016210395.1 Chloroflexota bacterium
CAGCGGAAGACAACCAGAGCTTCGATCCCCATACCGCCACCTCTGCGGCGCACAACATCCACAACCAGAAGCTGTACTCCACGCTGCTCTGGAACCCCAAGGACAACCAAATCGTCACCGATGCCGCCGAGTCCTACTCCGTCTCCGCCGACGGCAAGGTCTGGACATTCAAGCTGCGTCCCGGCGTCAAGTACCACACCGGCTACACGCCCGCACACGCCCGGGACGGCACCACAATGAATTCCAAGGACGTCAAGTGGTCTCTGGAGAAGCTCATGGGCCTCCATGGGGACATCATCTCCGCCCGCTCGGGTTGGATGAAAGAGTTCGTTGACATTGACCGGCCCGACAACGGCATCGAGATCGTTGACGACCTGACGCTGAAGATCCACCTTATCCAGCCCTTCGGCAGCCTGGCCAACCTCCTGGCCATTGGCTTCTCCGGCATTATGCCTGACGGCATCGCCTCCAAGGATATGCAGCAGCGGCCCTACGGGAGCGGCCCATTCAAGTTCAAGGGCAACCAGCGTGGCGCACTGTGGCAATACGTTCGGAATCCGGACTACTTCAAGCCTGGCCTCCCGTATCTGGACGGCTGGGACTTCGTCCTCATGGACGGCGAAGCCATTGTGCAGGCAGCCTTCCTGACCCACAAAGTTGACGTCAGCGGCGGCCACCCCACCGACGACAATAAGTCCGTCTTTGACAAACGCGAGGCTTCTGGTGATATCTACCGGCTCGTTTACTCCTCCGACTGCCGGCCCCAGGCCCTCGTTCTGAACTCTACAAAACCCCCCTTCAACGACCTCCGCCTGCGCCAGGCCATCAACATGGGCATTGACCGCGAGGGCTACACAGAGGTCGTCCACAACGGCTATGCCACGCCGGAAATCTTCCAGTATCTTGGCGGCGAACCCGGCAGGAGCGAAGCCGACGTCCGCAAGCTCCCTGGCATCCGGCAGCCCCACGCCGCAGACTTCGAAGAAGCCAAGAGGATCATCAAAGAGCTGCATCCCAACGGGCTGGAGCTCAAGATGATGGCGCGCAACACCTCAGGCTACATGCGCCAGAACGAGTTCATCGCCGGCTATCTCAACAAGCTCGGCCTCAAGATCACACTCGAGCCGGTGGACACCGCCACCGTCTTCGACCGGGCCGCCAAGCTGGACGCAGCCTACCTGGACATGGCCGCTACTACCGACCCTGTCCAGAAGCTCGCAAAAGTCCATGCCATGGAAGACACCATCTATGCCTTCCTTCCAATGGTGCCGCTGCCCGTGCACACCACCAGCCGCAACGCCTACAGCTACGTCAAAGACCTGCCCCTGGGCATGACGCAGTACAGCCGGGAGAAGAACGAGCTCATCTGGCGCTCCGACGTGTAGAACGCCCCCCTTTTCTCACCCTGAAAGACGTACTGCCTGGCGAACGCCAGGCAGTACGTCTTAGTATCGGCGCATCAGCTATTTCTTGCTATCCTTTTCGTTGCAGTCTGTCAGAATACACACTATTACATATTGCTATGCTTTCATTCGCTGCCTTGATTGTGCTCGCTGCCGAAGGGAGACCTCTTTCGAACCCCTTTGCTGTGTCTTCCGCCACACTCTCCTCACATGATAGCGCATTACCAGCTTTTCGTTCCGAATAGTCACCACTATCACGCCAGCGCGCGACGAAGGTTGACAAACGCCGCGCCCTGCAACGAAAATGGGCTGCCCCGCTTTCGCGCCGGCCCATTCAGGGAGGCGGAACTTGAACAGGACGCCGGCAGAGGATTGGCAATCAGCAGCAGGAGGATATGCCCATGCCCAGAACCTTATGGCAACGCTCCGGATTCTTGTTGGGCGCTCTCAGCGCCCTGGGCCTGCTGACGGCAGCGGCCTGCGGTGGTGGACAGGAGGCCACCCCCACGGCCACCGCCACCGTGCCCTCAGCCGTGGCCACCAACACCCCCATACCAACGGCAACACCCACAACCTCTGGGACTGCACCCACATCTACAGTTGTCGTCGCAACGCCCACGGCCACCGCCACGCGCACCCCAACGCCTGTCCCGTCCGTCCAACCCAAGAAGGGCGGGCAGATCAAGCAGAGCGCCGGCGAGGACCCGCAGAGCTACGACCCCCATACCGCCACCTCTGCGGCGCACAACATCCATAACCAGAAGATGTACAGCGCCCTCCTGTGGAACCCCAAGGATGATCAGATTGTGACCGACGCCGCTGAGTCCTACTCCATCTCCGCCGATGGGAAGGTCTGGACGTTCAAGCTGCGCCCCGGCATCAAATACCACACCGGCCTAACCCCGGCCCACGCCAGAGACGGCACCACCATGACGGCAAAGGACGTCAAATGGTCTCTGGAGAAGCTCATGGGCCTCCGTGGCGACATCATCTCCGCCCGCTCGGGTTGGATGAAGGAGTTCATTGACATTGACCGGCCGGACAACGGCATCGAAGTCGTGGACGAGTTGACCCTCAAGATCCACCTCCTTCAGCCGTTCTCCAGCCTGGCAAACCTCCTGGCCATTGGTTTCTCCGGCATCATGCCCGAAGGCATCACTTCCAAGGACATGCAGCAGCGGCCCTACGGCTCAGGCCCCTTCAAGCTCAAGTCCTTCCAGCGCGGCGCCCTCTGGCAGTACGCCCGCAACACGGATTACTTCAAGCCCGGACTGCCCTACCTGGTCCAGTGGGACCTCGTCCTCATGGACGGCGACGCCATCATCCAGGCAGCGTTCCTGACGCACCAGGTGGATGTCAGCGGCGGCAACCCCACCGACGACAACAAGGCCGTCTTCGACAAGCGGTCGGCTGAAGGCGAAATCTACATCATGCGCTACAGCTCCGACTGCCGCCCCCAGGGTGTCGTCATGAACTCCACCAAGGCGCCCTTCAACGACAAGCGCCTGCGTGAGGCAGTCAACATCGGCATAGACCGCGACGCCTACACAAAGGTCGTCCACAACGGCTACGCCGCGCCCGAGCTCTTGCAGTACACCGCCGGCCCCGGAAGGACCGAAGCGGAAATCCGCAAGCTCCCCGGCTGGCGCACTCCCCACACCGCAGACCTGGAAGAGGCCAAGAAGATTGTCAAGGAGCTCTATCCCAACGGGCTGGAGCTCAAGATGATGTCCCGCAACACCTCCGGGTACATGCGCCAGAACGAGTTCATCGCCGGCGAGCTCAACAAGATCGGCCTGAAGGTCACCCTGGAAGCGGTGGACACCTCCATCATCTTTGACCGCGCCGCCAAGCTGGACTACAACCTCTGGACGTACTGGTTCTGCCAGACGACCAACACGCCCGAAGAGTACTTCGGCAGCTACTTCGTCACCGGCGGCTCCCGCAACTGGTTCGGCTACAGCGATACCAAGGTGGACGCCGCCTACCTGGACATGGCCGGCACCATGGACGCAGCCGCAAAGCACAACAAGGCCCGCGCAATGGAGGACACCATCAACGCATTCCTCCCTATGGCCCCTGTGCCTGTGCACACCACAACCCGCATGGCCTACAGCTATGTGAAAGACCTGCCCCTGGGCATCACCCAGTACAGCAGGGAGAAGAACGAGCTCATCTGGCGCTCAGACATCTAGTCCCATCTGCCAGGTGTGAAAGAAGAGGGGCCCCTACGGTAGGAGCCCCTCTTCTCGTTCTTGTATCCCTTGCCCCTTCACCGGGAAGCCGAGGGCGCAGCGCGATGGGATGGGGTGAGAGCCTGCCTCTCAGAGGAGGTTTCACCCCCACCTTGGCCCTCCCCCATCAAGGGGAGGAAATGGCCGCGTGTTTCACCCAGCGCCGTTCTTCAAAGGCGGCGGAGGATAGCGTACGTCTGCCGTCACGATCAGCGGCCTCTGCATTCCCCTGAAGTCATGGTTGGTCACGTTGCACAGCATCAGGTATTCCCCTTCCCATAGCGGCCCCTCCATCTCCCACATGACGTCTCCGCCCATGAACTTGTCTACAGCCGGCGTCGTTGCGCTGAAAGGCCGCCCGTCTGGTGTGACACCCTTCAAGCGGAAGTTATGGGAGATGTTGCCCGTATTGGTCAGGACAAAACGCACAATGCCCGGCGGGATCCGCAGCGGCTCGTCCGCGTTGTCCCTATGGTCGCGGTTGAACTCCACCGGCGCGCCGTTCACCCGCGTGGGGATAAGGTCAAAGTCGTAGCGGTTCTCCAGGTCAATCTCCACCACAACATCAGGGGGCTGAGCGCCTGTCCTGGGCGCGTGCAGAGGATCGAAGGGAGTGGCCGTCACCATGGAGTCCGGCGGAGCGTTCACTTCCTGGACCGGCGCCTGCGCCGCGCCCGTGCACGAAAGCGCGAGCGCAACCACGCCCGCCGCGCCAAACAGACGCAGCACCGAGGCCCGCCGCCTGGCGGGCCAGCCGTCCAGTTTCGTTTTCGCCTTCATCTCCAGCCTATCTTTAACGAAGGAAGGCGTTCTCGTCAACAGGCTGCCAAACCAAAACCAAAGGGTGCGGCCAGTCCAGGCCGCACCCTTGCCGCAAAAAGACCAGTCTCAGCGCGAACCATCTAGCCCGCCTTGATGTTCACCACACACTTCCACTCAGTCCTGATCGCCCGTGATTGCTCGTGACAGTCAGCCTGTGCCCCCACCTCGGCGTCAGAGAAGGGGCCGCTCTCGCCCTTTCCACCGGGCGGAACCGTCACGTTGATGACCCACCGCGTTGCAACAAACGTCCGGGACTTTGTTCCCGTGTTGTTGACGACAAACTTGTACTTCGAGCCCGCAATGATATCGAAGGTCTGCGGTTGCAGACCGCTGTCCGATATGTTGACCTCCAGAGGCGTCACCGACTCAGATGGCTGCGGCGTTGAACCGCCGCCATTGCCGGGTTCGCCACCGCCTCCGCCGCAAGCAACCGCTATCACAGCAAAGAAGACCACGAAAACCAGCAGCAGCTTACTCACGGTCGTCTCCTATCAGTCCTTTGAATGTCCGCCAGTATACCCATAGAGAGCGCCTTCCCGCAATACGAATTGTGCGGTTTCCCTGGGGATTGCCAGGGGAAACCCTACCCAGATGCCGTTCAAGGACATACAATGCTCTTTGCCCGGCCCCTGTAGCGTTGCGTCAACCCTGCGAGGCTAGCCTGACCGCCATGACCTGGACGTTCCTAGTTATAGCCGCCTTCGCCCTCGGGATTCTCCTTGGGGCCGTGGCCCTGTGGTCCGCGCGGTTCCCTCTGCGCCGTCCAATCCGGCTCCTCCTCCTTGCCGCAGCCCTCCTGGCGACTACCGCGCCGGGCGTAGCATGGGCCTGGGCCAGGACCAACGCGCCGCCGCCGCTGAGCCGCGCAGAGCAAATCCTGGCGGAGGTCTACCGTGGCAAATACGGCGGGCTCACCATCCACCACTCCTTCGGCGAGGGCAAGAGCATCTACAATCCCCCCGACATCCTGGAGGCCGGCGGCTTCATCCGCGACGTCCGGCTCACGCCCGTCGGCAGCCAGATAGACTCGTTCTCGCTCCTCACGTTGCAGGGCAAGCGGCTCCAGTTCCTGGTGCGCCCGGAAATCGTTCCCATTAACTCGGACCTCTGGAACGTCGAGCACTTCCTCATCTATAGCCAGTGCCGCTGTATGGTGGCGCTCCATTTCACCCAGCAGCCTGTAGGCAACGTGGTCATCATCGTCTTCGCCGTGGAGCAGAAGGAGCTGGAATAAACGGACGGTACGTAGATCCATTCGTGGCTGCCATCCGTATGCTACGTACCGGAGTGGTTGTTGACCAACCCCCACGAGCCTTGACAGTGGTAGGGTATGCCGTATAATCACCGCACTCCCTCAAAAATGGGGTGCAGTTCATAGACCAAGGGACTTCCCATCGGAGTTTTGATATGTTATATTATCGCACATGATACTAGGTGGCCGCCACTGAGCCACCGAGGTCCGTGAGCTTTCTGGACGCAAGCAAGAAGGAGCGCGAGTATGCAGAACTTCGTCATCCGCAGGGTGCTATCCATGGTTCCCACCCTCATAGGGGCCACGCTGCTGGTCTTCTTGATCATGCGGGTGGTGCCAGGGGACATTGCCCTGCATCTCCTGGGTGATGCGGGAGGGACCATCGACCCCGAGACTCTGGCGAAATTCCGGCACGAGCTGGGCACCGATCGTCCCCTCTATGTGCAGTACCTCTCCTGGCTTTCGGGCATCCCGCGCGGCGACCTGGGTGACTCCATGTGGAACCGCCTGCCCGTCGCCGACGAGATCTTCCACCGCGTTCCCATCACCGCACAGCTCGCCCTCATGGCCGCTCTCATGGGCTTCTTCTTCGGCCTGCCGCTTGGCATTATCTCCGCGCTCAAACGCGCCACATGGGTTGACCTGGTGTCTCGGGTGACGAGCATTGTGTTCCTGGCCGCTCCCACCTTCTGGCTGGGCCTGCTGATCATCATGTTCCTCTCCCGCGTCTTCAACTGGATCCCGCCGCTGGGATACAACGTCATCTGGGAAAACCCCAAGGAAAACCTCTCGCAGCTCATCTTCCCCGCCCTGGTCATCGCCTCCCACATGATGGCCATCGTGGCCCGCATGACGCGCTCCACCATGCTGGAGGTCCTTCGGGAAGACTACGTACGCACCGCACG
>JACQUI010000254.1 GCA_016210395.1 Chloroflexota bacterium
CTACAGGAATGGCCTGTGCCGAAACTCTACCGGCCTCAAGAGATCATCAAGGTGCTGCAACATCTTGGCTGGGTCTGGGTGCGCACGCGGGTGACCATGCTAGACTGATACAACCCGACGGTACCCGTCCGGTGACGGTGCCTCTCTATCACAATGTAATAGACTCAAAGTTATTCACGCTCATCCGTCACCAAGCCGGCCTCACCCGGCGGGAGTTTGATGAAGCTGCTGCGAGGGTGCTGTGATGGCTAAGAAGACCGTAACGGTGTTCATCATTCCAGGGCAGGAATCTGGGTATGTAGCTTTCTTCCCCTTTTTCCCATCCTGCGTTACTCAGGGTGCTACAGTAGAAGAGACGTTGCACAACGCACGGGAAGCCCTGGAACTGGCCTTGGAGGACATGAACGAGGACGACCTTGAATGTCTTGAGTTTTCCTGCGCCCCTGTTGTCATAACCGGCCAAATAGACGTCTCTGTGCCCGGCAAGCATGCAAGGGCCTCAGCTAAGGCATCCTGAGGCTACGCCATCGCAAAGGTAGACCCTGCCTCGGTCTTCTGGACCTCGATACGCACGGGGAAGGCGTCCTTGACCTCGTCCATGTGGGTTATGACCAGGATGCACTGGAAGTCCTCGGCAATGGACTGGACCACTTCCAGGATGCGCTCCCTCCCCGCGGCGTCCTGGGTGCCGAAGCCTTCGTCAATGAACAGCGTGGGCAACGGCGCGCCGGCCCGGTGGGCGAGCAGCTTGGAAAGGCCTATGCGCAGCGCCAGGTTGATGCGGAACGCCTCGCCGCCGCTGAAGGTCTCGTAGCTGCGCGTACCCAATGGGTCGGCCACCTTGATCTCCAGCGTTTCCACGGGAGCGCCGCGCTGGGTCTCCCGCTGCGTCTCCAGGCGGAGGTGCATGGTGTTGTCCGTCATGCGCCCCAGGAGCTCGTTAGCGAAGGCTTCAAGCTGCGGGATCGCCGCTTCGATGATGAGCGCCTGGACGCCGGTGCGCCCAAAGGCAGTGGCTAGCTCATCGTATACCTGCCGTTCCTCCAATGCTGCGGCAAGCCGGGTTTCGGCCTCTGCCTTCTGCCGATCCAGGGCCGCGTACTCGCGGAGGCGCTCTTCCAGGAACCCCTTGCGCTGCAGGAGCTGGCGGTGTTTGGCCTGCGCTTCCGCGCAAGCTGCCTCCGTCTCGCGGAGGCGGCCTTCGGCCACAGGCAGCGCCGCCAGCTCCTGCAGCAGCAGGGTGGCGCGCTCCGCGTCCTGGGCTAGAGCCTGCCGGCGGCGGGCGACCATCTCTTCCATGCGAGCCAGCGCCTCCCGCTCTTCGGGCAGGTTGCGGACCGCTTCCTGAAGGAGCCTGTGCTCCTCCTCAGATGCGGCCAGGCTGCCAATGGCCTCCCTGACCTGCCGGTGCAACGATGGGTCGTACCCCAGGGCGGCCAACTCCTGCTCTATCTGAGTAAGCTCAGCGGGCGCTTTGCGGGCATCATCCGTCTGCTGGGACAGCGCCCCGGCTTTGGCAAGGGTCCCTCGACGTCCTTCTGCAACCTCGCGCTCTTCCTTCCGCAGCCACGCCTCTATCTCTTTGCAGCGGGGTTCCAGCTCCCGCAACCGCACCTGGTTCTGCCTGTGCTCCTGGGCCATCACCTTGCCTTGAGCCTCGTACTCCCCAGCGATGTGCTGCCGCCCATCCACACCTAGCTCCGTTCCGCACAAGGGACAACGGGCGTCGCCTTGCGCCAGCATGTCCACCTTCTTCCGAAGGTTTTGCATGTCCAGCATCAGCCTTTCGTTGGCCGAGGCAAGGCCCTGGCGCTCAGCATCCAAGCCTTGAAGCTCCTGTCTCCGAGTCTCTAGCTCTGACTCTCTCTGGGAGAGCCTTTCCAAGTCGCGCTGCGCCGCCGCCAACGCGGCTTCATGCCTGGGCAGGGCTTGCACTCGCTGCTGGATGCTCCCCCGCCGCTCCTGCAGCCGCCCGTACGGGTCTACAAGCCTGTTCAGCGCTTCGTCGCGCTGCCGCTGCTCCTGGAGCCTGGAGTACGCCGCGGCAATGTCCATTTCTCTGGCAAGCAGGGCCTCCCATGCCGCTAGGCGCCGCTGGTGCTGTGTCTGCTGGCTGGCCATGCGCCGCAGGTCTTCCTGGGACGCCTGGCTCTGACGTTCCAGGGTGTCCATCTCCCGCCGGCGCTCCCGGAGCGCCGCCGTCTGGTCTCGCAACACTGCCAGCGCCTGCTCCGAAGCTTCCAGCTGCGCACCCGCCCCTGCGAGGGCTGCCTCCACTCGTGGCGCCTCCTCCTCATGGCCGGGCTTCTGGGCGAGCTGCTGGCCCCATGCCTGGAGTTGGCCCTGGAGCGAGAGCATCTGGGACGCCCGCTCGCGGGCCTTGTCCTTGGCGCGCTCCTGGAGATGGTCGTAGCGCTCCAGGTCCAGCACGCGGCCCAGCACGCGCTGCCGCTCGGCAGGCGTCTGCGTGGTGAACGTGTCTGCGCGTCCCTGGACAAGAAAGGCGCTGTTCACAAAGGTGCTGTAGTCCATGCCCACCATGCGGGTGATATGCGCCTGGGTCTCGCGCACGGAGCTGCCGCTGATGCTGCGCCACTGGCCTCCGCCTTCGTCCTGGGCGACGTGGAGCTCCAGAGAGGTTGCGCCAGCCCTGCCGGACCGGCCTCTGGCGTACCGGCGGATCACGCGATAGCGCTGGCCCGCGCCGTGGCCGCCGGCAAGGAACTCCAGCTCCACCCGCATGTCCGACTCGCCCACGTGCACCAGCTCTTCCTGGGGCCGGTGCACCTCGTCTCCCCAGAGCGCCCAGGTCATGGCATCCAACAAGGAGGACTTGCCGTGGCCGTTGCCGCCGCACAGGCAGGCAAGGTGGACGCCTTCCAGGTGAAGCACGGGCGCGCCAGCGCGATAGCATTTGAAGTTTTCGAGGGTGAGTTTCAGAGGGATCATCGCGAGGGTATTGTAGCAGCAACGCTTCCGAAGGCCCCAAGAGAGAGGGGCTGCGGTTCCGCTTGCGCTCGGCAGGGCGGCGACGGGAACCCAAGTCTGTGGCTGGATGCCGGGGTGGAAGCGGCCGGATGGGGGAAGGAGGGGTGGGGATTCGTGTTTTGCTATTTACGGGGTCTTCTTTAGCTTGGGTTTCTATCTGGAATCGTTTTATTTTTTGGGAGGAACGAATCCCCTGGGAAGGCGGATGGTCAGGGCACGACGTGGCGGTTGTTAAGGAGGCCGTTGGTAGGGCAGGGTCTTTCGGTAGTCTTAGGCGAAGGGATACTGAGAAATAGGCGCCACGGGCCCACTGCCGTGGCCCTACGAAAGGCGATGGTCGTGAGTCCCGATGAATCGGGATTCGCCGAGTAAGGGCCATTGGGGGCAAGGGCTTGTGACCGCTCGGCTCAGAGCCTGTGAACCTGTCAAGCCGCTTGTTTGTTGGCATAGTGGATACCATTTGTCATGCTGAGCGAGGCGGTCA
>JACQUI010000252.1 GCA_016210395.1 Chloroflexota bacterium
CCCGGATCCCGGGGTAGCCCTCGGGGTCGTCTAGATCCACGCCCGCCAGGACCAGGATCATCACGAAGACGAGGAACGAGAGGATCAAGAGGACGCCGCCCAGGATGCCGGCCAGGCCACCCCAGCGCAGGATGCTTCTCTCCTCCTCCTCCATCATCTGGAAACTCTTCATCATGTGCCTCCTTTGCTCTCAGGGATTGCCGTGGGCTTGAGCTTCCAGTAGCTCCTTCAGCTTGAACAGATCATTGTCCCACTGCTGCCGTGCGGCTTGGGCAATCTGCAGGTTTGTCAACTCAATGGCGGTCGTGAGCCTTGTTCCCCCCTCAACCCGTTCAAAAGCAAACACTTGCCGAGCATCAATAGGCCCTGATGTAGTCTTGAACCCAAACCGGCTGTTCGGTTCATGCTCGGTGACCTCGATGGTCAACACTATGGGCTGGCCTTGGACTGCGCCGGACACCTTCCAGACTGTGCCGACGTCCACGGGACCTGGAGTGGTCTTCTCCGCTTCGTTGACTCCATGCCACTGTCGCCATGTACCGATGTCGGTGACATACTGGAACACTCCCTCTATGGGACAGGCAACCGTGACCTCATGCTCGTTGGTTATCATTGTGAGCCTCCTTTCTTTTGACTCCGATCCGTCTATAGTGCTAGTGTTCGCCTTGTATGTCCTGGCCCACCCAGGGCCTGCTTCATCTCCGCTGGACTGAAACGACGTTACCTCTGCTCGCCACATGGGCCGGTCCGCTTCACAGACAGCAACGGCAGCCCAAGGTCGCGGATGCGGGTGATCACGCCGTGCAGCGCCGCCTGGTCAACGACCGGTCCGACCAGCACCGTCGTGCCATCCTCTTGCCGCTGCACGGCCAGGCCCTCAAGCCAGTCCGACCAGCGGTCGTCGAGGTGCCCCTTTACACGCAGTTCATAGATGTCGCTCATCGCAAGGTCTCGAAGCTCCTCCAACGGTTATGTGACAGGGACAATCTACGACCGATGGATAGCAGTCAGGATCAGCCGAAGGGTGTAGATGGGGGGTGTAATTTAGGGGTGTAGGTGGAGATGCGGGCGGCGAGGGTTGATGGGGGGTATGAGACCAGGGAGACGGTATGAGCCGTCCGGCCTGAGGAGGCTGCAGAGACAGCGTCGGGCCGCTTGCCGCAGATTCAGGTGCTTAGCGCCTGTCCGCGGTTCACACCGTGATGACGACTTTCCCCTTCACCTGTCCCTCCTGCAGATAGCGGATGGCCTTGGGGACCTCGCTCAGGGGGTAGGTCCTGTCGATGTGTGGCTTGAGCTTTCCAGACTCGAGGAGCTCCTTCAAGAAAGCCATGGATTCCGCCCTGCCCGGCCTGGAAAGGGGCACATAATGAAGCTGCTTCACGAACGGTGACATCGCCATCAGTCTGAATATGCGGGGGAGGACTCCTACCCAACGGCGCATCCCCTTACCGTAGTTGTCGTGGCCGATCAGGACATAGGTCCCGCTAGGCACCAGCACGCGCTTGCAGTCGGCAAAGGAATGGTTCCCTGGGATGTCAAAGATGAGATCATAACGCTCGCTACGTCGGGTGAAGTCTTCCTGAGTGTAGTCAATCACGTGGTCCGCGCCGATGGAGCGCACCATGTCCAGCTTGTTGGTGCTGTCCACGCCCGTCACCTCAGCTCCCAGCGCTTTGGCGAGCTGCACAGCGAAGGAGCCCACCCCGCCACCAGCGCCGTTGACCAGGATCTTCTGCCCGGCCTGAATCTTCCCTTCGCCTTTCAGGGACCCCAGGGCGATGAGCGCGGAGGTGGGGACCGCCGCGGCCTGCTCAAAGGTGACGTTGGGTGGCTTCAGCGCCAGCACGTCTTCGGGAGCTGTCGCATACTCGGCATACGCGCCACCGTTGGTCCACTGCATGCCTTTGATGGTCTCACCGAAGACCTCGTCCCCCGGTTGAAACCGCGTCACCTTCCTGCCCACCGACTCGACGACCCCGGCCACATCCGTCCCTGGGACCGGGTTCTTTGGCTTACGCAGCCCAGCCCCCATGATGCGGAGGACATACGGCAGGCCAGTCACGACGTGCCAGACATCGGCATGGACCGAGGCCGCGTGGACGCATACGAGTACCTCATCGTCCTTGACCACCGGCGCCTCGATATCCTTGAGCTCCAGGACATCTTCTGGCGGGCCGTACCTGTCCTGGACGATCGCTTTCATGGTCTTATCCCCTTCTGGCAAAGCAACATGCTTAGAGTGATGACGTGCGGCGCCGGCTCCGAGGCTGGTAGACGAGGTGGCCTCCTTACAGTAGGTCTAGCTCGTTCGCCCGAACAATGGCCTCGGTGCGATGGCTGACGCCCAGCTTGCCGTAGGCATTGGCAATGTGCCGCTTGACTGTCGACAGGCTGATGAACAGGTGATCAGCAATCTCCTGGTTCCTCATCCCTGCCACAACGAGACGCACGACCTCGACCTCCCGCGCCGTGAGGGGTTCGGTCAGACCGGCAGGGTGAGCCGAAGCAGGCCCAGGCGCGTTGTCGAAGGCGGACAGCAACCGCTGCGTGTATGAGCTGGCCACGCCTTGGGCAGCCGCGTGGCGAACAAGGTCGCGCATGGCCTCCCACTCGTCCACGAACACGCGCGCGCAGTCCTCGGGCTCTGCGAGGGTCAGGGCGCGTTCCAGCGGCGCAAGGGCCCCGGCGATGTCTCCCTGCACTGCGTGAGCGAGCGCCTGGAGCGCCAGGACCTCGATCACACTCCCCATCCTCCCGCCCTCTTCCGCCGCATTCCGGAGGCGCTCCAGGAGTCCTATTGCTTCCTGAACGGAGCTCTCTACGCGGTCGCGCTTGTACCGGGCAATGAGCACTCTCGCGAGCGTGATGTGCTCGAACTCTCGCAGGTAGCTGAGGTCGTCGTCAACGGACAGGCCCCGTTCGCGGGCCCAGCCCAGAGCTTCGGCCAGTCTGCCCTGGCGGACCCATATTCGCGCCTTCGCTGCCGCGACGGGACGCACCTCGGGGTCGGGGCTTCTGATATACCGACGCTCCGCCTCGTCGAGCAGGTCGAGAGCGCGTTCCAGGTCGCCCCGGGCCTCCTGTATCCGCGCCATGGCGACGTACCAGCGGTGCCGGTGTTCCGGCATCCCACCGTGCTCGCCCACGTCCCTGCTTCGCTGCAAGCACCACAAGGCGCCTTCCAGGTCATGGTGCTCGAGGCACAGCTCACTCAATCCCACATACAGGTCCGCCGTTGCCGGAGGCCTTGGCTCTCCCAGACCAGCCGCAAGCTTCAATGCCTGCTCATAGATTCTGGCTGCCTCATGGAGGCGGCCTTGCGCTGTCCTGATGTTCGCCAGCAGAAAGGCGCCACTGAGCTCGTTGCTGCTCTCGCCGGTCATCCGCAAACTCGCCCATCCCTCGACAAAAGACTGGTAGGCTGCCTCCAGGTCTCCGCTGGTCCAGTACGCCAGCCCCAGGAGCGCTCCGGCAGCGCCGCGCCACAGGTGGTCGCCCTCGGACAAGAGGTCCAACGCCCGCCGGGCGTGGCCCACGATGCCGGGCACGTCGCCGAGCGCCCCGGCAAGGTAGGCGCGGACAATGGCGATGGTCCCCGGCAGCGACTGGAACGCCTCTGCGTCCACGACGACCGTCTCGACCGATGGGGCTTCCGTCCGCTCACTCGTCGCGTCAAGCAACCGTTCGGCGTCCCGCAGGCGGGCCTCGGCGGCCTTCAGGTCGCTAGGGAGTAATACCAGCGCATAGTACACGCCGAGCACAGGCCTGACGCGGAACAGCTCATCCGGCAGCGCCTGCAGCCAGCGAAGGAATGTGTCATCCTGTCTACCCGTCAGGATGGCGCGCCCTTCCAGCTCGAGCAGGTCCGCTGCGCGCTCGAAGTCCCTGGCGGCAAGGGCATGACGGACGGCTTCGGCTGGCAGACCGTTGCGCTCGCACCACTCGCTCGCCCGCCGATGCAAGGTGGGTATGTAATCGGGGTGCGCCTCCGTTGCGTGGGCGCGGAGCACGTCGGCAAAGAGATGGTGGTAGCGGAACCAGTGGCGCTTGTCGTCCAGGGGCACAAGGAACAGGTTGCCGTGCTCCAGGGCCTCCAGCAGCGCTCTGCCGTCTTGCCGGCCGGTGACCGCGTCGCACAGCGGGCCGCTCAGCCTGTCGAGGATCGAGGTCTGCAACAGGAAACTCCGGGCGTGTTGGGGCTGGCGCTGCAGGACCTCTTCCACCAGGTAGTCGACGATGTACCGGTTGTCACCGGCGAAGGCCCGGATGAACCCGGAAACGTCGTCCCGTCCCTGCATCGAGAGGGCTGCTAGCTGCAGCCCCGCGATCCAGCCCTCGGTCCGCGTCTCCAGGGCCGCCACCTCGGCCCCTGAGAGGCCCAGCCCCATCACCTCGTTGAGGAAGGCAACCGCCTCGTCCGGGGTGAAACGTAAGTCCGAGGCCCTGAGCTCGGTCAGCTCGCCGCGCCCTCGAAGCCGCGCCAGGGGCAAGGGTGGGTCGGCACGGGTAGCCAGGACCAGGTGCATCTGCGGCGGAAGGTGGTCAAGGAGAAAGGCGACGGCGCTGTGGACGGGTTCAGCCTCGATCATGTGGTAATCATCAAGGATGAGCGCGAAGTTGTTCTGGACCGCATTGATCTCGTTGATCAAGCCCGTCAAGACCAACTCGATTGGTGGAGGCTGAGGTGAACGCAGCAGAGAAAGCGCGCTCTCGCCGACCTCGGGGCGCACGGTCCGGAGCGCAGCGATGACGTAGGCCCAGAAGATCGCCGGGTTATTGTCGCTCTGGTACAGGGATAGCCAGGCCGTGGGCTGTCTGCCGGCTGCCACCGCTCCCGCCCATTCAGCGAGTAGCGTCGTCTTGCCGAACCCCGCCGGCGCGGAGACGAGCGTCAGCTTGCCCTCGGCCCCACGGTCCAGGCGATCCATCAGCCGCGGACGTGGCACCAGAGTGGGACGCCGCCTGGGGATGTAGCACTTGGTCTCAAGCAGCGGGCTTGCTGCGCTTGATTGTCCTGACGAACCAATCATGGGCGGATTATACCTATTGCCGCGACGGTTCGCACCAGCTACAGGTCAAGGAGCATCAACACGGGCAGGATTCAGAAAGCCGCACAGCAAGCTCTGACGATATGCAACGAGAACCGGGATGTGCAGAGGCAGCTACGTCGGCCGGAGAGGGTAGTGAGTTAAGCGGAGTCGACGCCGGAGGCAGGTGGCCGTGTGAGTACCCTCCCCCGAGCCTTGCGGGCGTCCTCGCGTCGTCCTCTTGTCAATGGTTTGTATGGCCCATCGCTTGGAGGAAGGGGAAGACTGTCGCAAATCGCTTACAAGTATTCGACAAAGTGGAGCTGACGGGATTCGCGAACCACCTCTCCCTTCAATCTTACCCTCGATAGGTTCGCCGGTGGCGCACACTGATGCGCCGCTGCTCCGCTGGTGGCAAGGTGGGCAGGGTCCGAAGGGTGTGTGCCCCTATGATCCGTCCTTCTATCGGGTCTCCGAGCGCCAGCACCATTTCCTTGACCTCTGGTCCCAAGGACAGCATCCTGAGGACTTGGGTCACCTGGGGACGGGTCACTCCGAGCTGTCGGGAAAGGTCTGCCCGGTTCAGGTCCTGGTTGTTAACAGTCGGCGCTCTCAGTCTTGGGCGATGACGAGGGGGTTGGGGTAGGTCTTGCGCCTAGATTGGGGTTTTGGCTCCTCTGGGAACCTGTAGATAGCAACAAAAGTTCTGCCGGTGCCTTAGTCCGTATTCGCTTCGCTCATGCAAACTCTGGCCAAGGCCAATGATTCGCGGCATTGCAGGCAGAGCGATTCGTTCTCCTCGTAAGGGGGCCGGCGGGAGGCCAGAAGAGACAAAAGGCCAGAGAATGGCCCCCCCATTCGTCTCCCTTAGAAATAGGTAGCATGACTCGTTCGCTTTGCATGAATTTGGCGCATCCTAAATACAGACATCAACGCAGTAAGGGGGTAAGCACGAAGCCCATTCAAAGACGGAGGCCTGACCGGCGCTTGGGAGAGGCGGCGGAACGGCAAAAACATCATAGACGCATCCCCGGTGGGTCCAGGAGATGTGGTGAGGCGCGTTAACCACTGGAACTGGTCTGGATACCCTCCGGCGTGGCAGCCAAGATGCGGGCGGCAAGGGGCACGGGATGTTCCCGGCCTGTCGTCTGCGGAAGGAAGCCATGACCGTGAGGGGGAAACGGACGAGTTCCAGTAGGAAACGACCCGGTGCGGAAGTCACAAGCTGACCGCATTCAGCCTCTGAGCGTGTGGTGGTTGGGTTGCTGGAAAGGAGACGGGGATGCGTGTTTTCATGTATAGCCAAGACGGCTTTGGTCTGGGTCATTACCGGCGCACATGCAATATCGCTGAGGAGATCCTGGCGCTGGAACCAGGCGCTCGGATTCTCGCCGTTGTGGACACCCCGGCGGTCTCCTCCTTCCCCCCTGTGACGGGAATGGAGCGCCTGAAGCTGCCCACGATCGTCAAGACGGGCAGCAAGACCTGGCGCTGCGCCGATTCTCTTTCCGGCATTGAGGATGCGGTGGGACTCCGCTCCCAGATGCTTTTGCAGGCCTTCTGCGACTTCAGCCCCGACATGGTGGTTGTTGACCATATGCCTACAGGCGCGCTTGGGGAATTGAAGCCACTGTTGGACAGGGCCAGTCAAACAAGAGGGCGTCCAAAGCTCTTCCTGGGTCTCAGAGACATCCTGGACGCGCCAGAGGTGATCCGCAGCGTCTGGTCTCAACAAGGCGCTTACGACTACCTGCAGGTGTACGATTCTGTCCTGATCTACGGTTGCCGCTCATTGTATGACGCGGAACTCGCCTATCGTCTCACCCCTGGGTCCCAGAGAGTTGTCTACTGCAACTACGTGGCTCCCAGGGACATTCCCCGCTCCCCTGACGCTTCCCCGGAGAAGCCGTTCATTCTGGTCATGGGCGGTGGAGGATGGGATGCGTATTCTCTGGGTCAGAGCTTCATGGACGCAGCCCCACACCTCCTGCGAGAGCTGGACTTCCGAGCGCTGGTCCTGACAGGGCCCAACATGCCCTTTTCTCAGCGCCAGGCCCTCGAGTCGCGGGCGGCAGGCTACCCTGTGCAGGTGCAAGGCAGCACGCAGGATACCAGTCCACTCCTTGAGCAAGCCTCCGCGGTCGTGACCATGGCTGGGTACAACAGCCTGGTTGAGATCCTGCAATGGAGGAAGAAGGCGCTGGTTGTGCCCCGGGCCGGCCCGAGCGCCGAGCAACGAATGCGGAGCCGGCTGTTTGCCGTGCACAGCCTTGTGCGCATGCTGGACCCCGATGACCTGACGCCCAGGCGATTGGCCGCCGAACTGGCGCGGCTCCTGGAGGCGGACGCCGTCCCGAATGCAGCGGCCATCCCGCCGCTGGACGGCGCCGAAAGGGCAGCGGGGGTGCTTCTGGCATGCCCAGGTGAGGCCAGGAGCAAGGTCCCGGCCGCTTGACGAAGGAGTGGGATAGGACAATTACTACCAACTGTTTGGGGGTCGCTATGCTTACAGGAGTGATCGGCTATGGAGTTCTCGGCAGCGCCACGGCGCAGGTCCTGAGCCGCTTGGGGCACAAGGTCGCAGTCAGAGACACCAATCCCAGCCGGATGCAAGCAGCGTTCTCAGAGGGCCACCAGAACCTTGACGATGCGGGCCGGGTAGTCGCCCTGTTCATCTGTGTTCCCGAGGGCAACCTCTTTGATGCAGTGTCCGACCTTCCCTCTAGCCCGCTGACTGTCATCCGGTCCACTGTGACGCCAGGGACGACGGAGCGCCTCTCCGAAGCATTTGGCCGCACGTTCATCTACATGCCGGAGTTCCTGAGGGAGGCGACAAGCCTTTGGGACGCGCTGAACCCATCATTCATCCTGATTGGCTGCAAGAACGATGAGGAGGGGCAGGCAGTCGCCCGGCTCTTCTCGCCGTTGCTTGCGCCGATCATCCTCGTGCCTCGTTCCACAGCAGAGATGGTCAAACTCACACTCAACGCATACTTGCACACCCTTGTTTCCTTCTGGAACGAGATGCACATGATTTGCGAGGAAGCAGGTATCGCGTCTCATGTGGTGGGCAAGATATGCGCCCAGGACCCCAGAGTCTCCCCGTACGGAGCCACCATGCATGGGAAACCAGTGGGCGGGCGGTGCTTGCCCAAAGACCTGGCTCAACTGATCGCCTTCGCCGAGGAGGTGGGTCATACACCGGGCTTGCTGTACGCTCTCCAAGAGGCCAATCGCCAGGTGGAGAAAGCGAAGATTGCGCGCAACGGCGTTGGGGCTGCTATCATGGTGGCCCCATCTGGAGGCTCTTGAGAAGGCGGCCACAGCATCCGTCGGGTGGTGGTTGAGGTGAGGTATGAGCGGTCCTGTTGTCGGCTATGTCATCCGGATGTTCCCGCAGGCGTCGGAGACGTTCATCGCCAACGAAATCCTGCAGCTCGAGCGGATGGGCGCCCGTGTGCACGTCTACTCCTGCCGGAGACCCCGGGCTTCGGCGCCTCATGCCAGCGTGCAGCTCATCAAAGCGCCGGTCACGTACCTCTGGGCGGAGACAAACCGCAGATCCTGGAGCATGCTTGGCGACGGCCTCGCTCTCCGGCGCATGGAACCGGAGCGCTACCACCGGACGGCCCACTACGCGCGGACCAGCCTCTTTCAGGCGTTCAACCCCATGGCCAAACGCCTGTCCCTGGAGACCCTTTGCCTGCCCTACCTGATACCGGCGCTCCGTCTGGCGCGCCGCATCGAGGAAACCCCGGTAGACCACCTTCATGCCCATTTTGCCCACGGAGCCACCTTGGTGGCGATGCTGGCGAGCATGCTTACGGGGGTGCCATTCAGTTTCACCGCCCATGCCCGGGACATCTTTAGCAAGGAGGTAGACTTCCGGTTGCTGCGCGAAAAGGTGGGACGGGCCCGGTTTGTGGTCACGGTGAGCCGCTACAACCGGGACTTTCTTTGCCGGCAGCTTGGCTTGCTGGCCGAGGAGCGGGTGCGGGTCCTGTACAACGGGGTGGACCTGGAAAAGTTCTCCCCTAAGGCCGGCGTGAGGCGGGAACGCCTGGTCCTGGCTGTAGGACGGCTGGTGGAGAAGAAGGGCTTTTCGGACCTGGTCAAGGCCAGCCGGATACTTCGGGACCAGGGCCTGCAGTTTCAATGTGAGATCGTTGGGGACGGCGAGCTACGGCAACGCCTGGAGCGGGAGATCAGGGACCAGGGCCTCACCGGAACGGTGCGGTTGACGGGGCCACGGTCCCAAGAGGAGTTGGTGTCGTACTACAGGCGGGCGTCTGTGCTGGTACAGCCGTCCATTGTGGCGAAGGACGGGAACCGGGACGCGCTGCCGACAGTCCTGCTGGAGGGCATGGCGTGTGGCGTCCCGGCGATCGCAACTAGGCTCACCGGGATTCCAGAGATCGTAGACGATGGCGAGAATGGCTTTCTGGTGGAGCCTGGCGACGCTGCCGCCCTCGCCGGCGCGATACGGCGCGTGCTGGAGAGCAAGGGGCTTCAGGAGCGTTTCAGCCTGGCTGCCACGGCCAAAGCGCAGAGGCGTTTCAGCCTGGAGAACAACGTCAGCGATCTGTACCGGTTGTTTGGCCAGAGCGTAGAGGAGAGGAAGGTGGCGGCGTGAGGATCGCCTATTGGTGCGCGGATTTCGGGATTCCCTTGCCCGGTACAGCCGGGGGCTCCATCCACATACAGGAGACGATGTTCGCGTTGCGCCGTCTCGGCCATGCCGTTCGCATCTTTTCTCCGGCGTGCCGATTGGAGGGTCTCAACGGCCCGTGGGGCGGCATCCAGCCTTTGCCCTTGGAAGGACCGGTCAGGGATGCGATTGAGGCTATGCGAGACGAGGGCGCTCTGCCGGACCACCTGATCAGCGAGTGGCGCGCCCTTCTCTACGCTGAGTATGCTCAGAGAGTGCTGGCTCCCCTGCTCACGGCTTTCCAGCCGGACGTTCTCTACGAGCGGTACTCGTTGTTTTCATACGCGGGAATGGAAGTCGCGCGCCGTCTCGGTATCCCGCACCTGTTGGAGGTGAATGCGCCCCTGGTGCAAGAGCAAGCGAGATACCGCAAGCTGGTGCTGCGCCACACCGCCGAAGAGATGGAGAAGAAGGTCTTCCTGGGCGCAGCCGCTCTGCTGGTGGTCTCAAAGGCCCTGGCGGACTACGCCATGACGCTTGGAGTGGAGGAGGAACGGGTACACGTGCATCCAAATGGCGTTGACCCAGACCTCTTCCGTCCGGACGTCTCCGGCGGTGAGGCACGGGCGCAGCACCACCTGGAAGGGAAACGGGTGGTTGGGTTCGTGGGGAGCCAGAGGCCGTGGCATGACATGGAGTGTTTGCTGCGGGCAGTCGGGCTGCTGGCGGAAGGCGGCCTGGGGGTGCAACTGCTCGTGGTTGGGCGAGGGCCTTGGGAGGAGAGCGTGCGGCAGGGGGCTGCCCAAGATGTCACCTTTGCCGGCGCCGTGGAGCATCGCCAGGTGCCGCAACTGATGGCCGCAATGGACGTTGTTGTCGTCCCATATCCCGCCGAAGAGGACGTGTACTACTCGCCCCTGAAGCTGTTTGAGGCGATGGCGATGGGTAAGCTGGTCGTCGGGGCGCGGGTAGGACAAGTAGCTGAGGTCCTTGCCCACGGGCAGAACGGCCTGCTGTACGAGCCTGGCAACCACCTCGATCTGGCAGAGAAGCTACGGGAAGTCATGCAGAGGCCGGATCTGGCGGCGGGTCTGGGAGCATCGGCGCGACGGGACATCGTCGCCAACTATACCTGGGAGCAGAATGCACGGCGGATCATCGGTGTCGCTGAGTCGCTCCTGAGGACGGGGACCGGCGAAGGACATGAGATACCTTCCGGGATGACAAGCCGCGAGGCGTCGCTATGAACAGGGAAGTGCAACAAGGGAGTCTGCTCACGATATGGAAGGTGGTCCGCAAGCTGGACCGCTTCGTCCTGCCCCACTGGAGACCGATCATTCTGGCGCTGCTGCTGATGATGGCGCGATCGGGGGTGGACCTGCTCAGGCCGTGGCCGTTGAAATTTGCCTTCGACGCCATACTCGGGAAAGGCCCGTTTCAGGCGGTGGACATGGTCTTGCTGGCAAGCATCTCAGGGCTGTTTGTGGCAGTCGCCTTGTTCCACGGCGGGATGGGGTACCTGCAAGCCGTCCTGCTGAACAAGGCGGGACGGATCATCGTCTACAATCTGCGGTCCGCACTCCTGGACCATATCCAGAGGCTGTCGTTGCGGTTCCACCTCAACAAAGCAAGCGGCGATCTGTTGACGCGCTTCACCACGGACACCAAGGCGTTCAGAGAGGTGTTTACGGACTCATTGGCAGAGGTCGTGAGCAGCGTGGCCTTCCTGATTGGAATGAGCGCCGTCCTGCTGTGGCTGGACTGGAAGCTCGCGATGGTGGTCATAGGAACATCGCCGGTGCTCTACCTGTTCCTTGTGCGGTATACCTCGCAGATCAAGGAGTTCTCGCGGCTGGAGCGGAAGCGGGAAGGCGCGCTGGCGTCGGTGGTCCACGAGGCACTAGCCACGGTGCGCCTGACGCGCGTCCTGAGCCAGGAGGAACGCGTCAAGAACAGGTTCCAGGAGGAGAGCGCAGCAAGCCTTGAGAGCGGGCTGGCCGCAGCGGTGCGGGAGGAGCGGTTTGCATGGGTTGTGGACATCCTGGGCTCCGTTGTGACGGCCGTTGTCCTGGGGCTTGGGGTGATGCGCGTTGTGTCGGGGGAGATCACGCCGGGCGAGCTGATTGTATTCGTCAGCTATGTGCGGGACTTCTACAAACCGATGCGGACTGCAATCAAGCACACGAACAAGATCACGAGGGCGGCTGCACAGGTAGAGCGCGTGGTGGAGGTCCTGGACATCAGGGAAGAGGTAACCGACCTTCCAGGGGCTCGGCGGGCCCACAAGGTCGGCGCGCACATTGAGTTCAGGGGCGTCGGCTTTGAGTACGAGGCGGGGCAGCCGGTCTTGAAGGGGGTCAGCATTGCCCTTCCGTCCCGGCAGGTGACGGCGATTGTTGGTCCGACCGGAACAGGGAAGACGACGCTCGTTTCTCTGATCCCGCGCCTGTACGATCCAACGGAAGGCGCGGTCCTCATAGACGGGCAGGATATCCGTAGCTTCACCCTGCGGTCATTGCGCCGGCAGATAAGCATGGTGCTGCAGGAATCGGTCCTGCTGCGGGCCAGCATCGCTGAGAACATCGCCTACGGGCGATCCTCTGCGACGTTTGAGGAGGTGCAGCAAGCCGCGCAAGCAGCCAATGCCCATGACTTCATCATGGCCCTCCCCCAGGGGTACGACACAGAGGTAGGAGAACGGGGAGAGACCCTCTCGGGCGGGCAGCGGCAGCTCATCGCCATTGCCCGGGCAATGCTCCAGAATACGCCAATCGTCATCCTGGACGAGCCGTTGACGGGTGTAGACGCTGCCTTGGCGGTGGCGGTACTGGAAGCCCTGGAGCGGCTTATGGAGGACAAAACGGGGATCATCATCACCCACGACCTTTCGCTGGTGCAGCGGGCGGACAGCGTTGTAGTGCTGGAAAGCGGGAGTGTTGTGCAGCACGCGACTCCAAAGGAGTTGCTGGACGTTGACGGAGCATACCGGCGGATGTTTCAGGCGAAGTACAGGGACGTGCTTCAGCTTCGGGAGTAAGGGAGTCACACCATGGCCCACCTGCCTTATGATCCGGCCCTTCCAGACCTGGGCCACATCCTGCCGCACGGTGGCGTGCCTTCCCTTGTCGTCAAAGCGGTCCAGGGGATGACAAGCATACCCTTCACGGCTGAAGCGGGGGAAGTGCGCTATGTGCGGTACTGGCCGGCGAGAGAGTGCATCGTGCTGTGGTCATTCCCCACGCCGTACGGGGCGCCGCTGCTGGTGTCCGGCAGGCTGTTCGGCAATGAAGGAGCAGGCTTGGCTCCCACCAGGTCCACTCTTCAAAGGCTTGCGGAAGAGTGCAAGACAGTCATGCCGGGAGTTGCCAGTCCGTACCGGTATCTCTATGCACAGCAGCTCCTTCTTCAGCTCTTTCCCCTGGACGCTGGGCTCCCCGGGCTGCGTTTCGCGGCTTCCGGGAGCTGGATGCGGGAGCTCTTTGCGGAGCGTCTTGGGACCGGCGTCGCAGAGACGTGCACCGCCGAGGTCATCCCTTCCTCATACAAGCCCTGGCGCCGCTGTGTGTTCCGGTTTGAAGCGCAGTCTGGTGAAGGGCACGCCCGGTACTTCGGGAAGGTGTTCCGCGATAGCCGCGGCCAGGCGCTGTTCGACAACCTCCGGGCGATCAACGGCCACCTGGCCTCCGTGGACGGGGCGTGGAACATCGTGACGCCGGTCCTGTACGCCGGCGGGGCAAACCTGCTGGTCTTTGAGGAAGCGCAGGGCGGAGTAGAAGTAGACAGCGAGTTCCTTGGCCAGGCTCTGGATGACCCCTTGATGATGGAAAAGCTGAGAGGGGTTGTCGCCAGGAGCGTTGAAGGGCTTGCCTGCTTTCAGAGGGTCCCTGTGAAGGGGTTGCGGTATCTTGACCCGACGTCCGTGCTCAATCAGATCGCACGGCGCACAAAAGGGCTTGACCGCGTGGCCCCTAGGGTGGCGGAGGCCGCAAAGAGATGCCTGCGCGCTCTGGAGGCCGAGGCAGGCGAACTGAAGCCTGAGTCGCCGGCGTTGACCCACGGAGCGTTCCGCCATGACCAATTCTTTGTCTCTGGCAGCGCGCTCTTTGTTGCGGACCTGGACACGCTGTGCCTATCGGGCGCTAGTGCGGATGCCGGGAATTTCCTTGCCCACCTTGATGTCACCGCGCTGAGACACCCGGAGCTGAGGCCGGTGGTGCAGGAGATGGAAGGCGTGTTCATACGCGCGTTGGACAGCAACCTTTACGCAGACCCACGGTGGCTGGACTGGCGCCGGGCGGCGTCTGATGTCAAATACAGCTTGCGGCCTTTCCTGTCCCTGTCGCCGAGATGGCCGGAGCTCACGGCGGGACTCCTTGACGCTGCCAGGAGTCACGTAGCGGCTTTAGGCCTGCGAAAGGTGGCATGACATGCTGAATCAAGACCCGAACGTCCCGCTTCGCGAGTTGGCGTGGTCTGCGGGGGAGATGCACGATTTCCTGAGCCGGCACGCGCTGCCTGCCCTCAACGGTTGGGGGAACATCGCTGATGTGGAGATAGAGGACATGGCCTACATACCGGGGCGGGAGTGCATCGTGCGCTGCTCCCTCATGCCGGCCGGAGCGCCGGAGGACCCCGGCAGGGGGCCGGACAGGTGGATCGTCGTGACCTTTGCCAGCAAGAGCCGCATGGCCGAGATTACGGCGTACTATGACGGCCTGCGCCGGTCGCAGGAGCATCGGGACGGTGAAATCTTGCTTTTGCCGGAGCAACAGTGCCTCATAGAGACCTTTCCCATGGACTGGAGGCTTCCGTCCCTGGCGCAAGCAGTGGACCCCGATCTCATGGCACCGCTCGTAGCCCCCTTCTTCAGCGACGATAGCGCCTTGCCCGGCGAGCTGGACGTGAAGCCGCTGCGCTACCGGGCCCACAGGCGCTGCGCGCTCCGGTACACGCTGGGAGGCGAGGCCGCCGGAGTGGTGGGCAAGGTCTACGAGCGAGACCGCCGGGCCCAGCGCGTCTGGGACACGATGACTCAGGCATACCCGCAAGCGCAAGGGTGCGGGATCGTGATACCCAGGCCCCTCTCGCTGGTAGACGGGTGGGACATGGTAATCATGGGTTGGGTCCCGGGCAAGTCCATGAACGGGATGCTCAACGCCGCTTCGACGGAGGCCCAGGCGAAGCGTGCCGTGAAGCTGGCGGCGGGCGCGCTGGCAGCTTTCCACAGCCTCTGTGTTGAGAGCAGGGACGTGAGAGGTTTTGGGACCGAGATACAGCAGGTGTGCCACTGGCGGGACCGGATTGACCTGATCGCGCCGGAGTTGACCGGGTTTACAGACAATCTCCTGCTGCGGATTGAGTCGCTGACAAGGGCATGTAGCCGCGCGCGAGTGACGTTCATTCATGGCGATTTCAAGCCGAGCCAGTTGCTGGTAGAGGGCGGCAAGGTCGCAGTGGTGGACTTTGACCGGGCCTGCCTGGGGGACCCTGCTCTGGACGTGGGGAACTTTATGGCTCACCTCCACAAGAAGGCCATCTATCGGGGCCATGACTACTTCCGCCGGCTTGCGGCCTGTCTCCTGGAGGAGTACGAGCAGGCTTCGCCGGCCTCGACGGACGCGCTGGCCCACAGGGCCCGCCTGTACCAGAGCATCGCTCTGCTCAGAATGGGGGTGCGCACGCTGAGGCAACACCCTCACGTCTACGAAGAGAAGGGGCAGGAATCGCCCACGGGGCTGTTCCTGCAGGAGGCGGCGAGATGCCTGGAAGAGCTATAGCACCCGCCATATGCAACGAGACGATGGCTGTGCAGGACTTCGCCCTGCCTTTCCTTGAGATGGCGTGGTCCCTCCCCGACATGCAGGAGTTCCTTAACCGCCAGGTAATGCGCGCCTTGTGCCCTGGGAAAACGGTGCGCGGGCTTGCGATCAACAGGATGACGTACAGCCCTGGCGGGAAGTGCGCCATCATGTACGACGCCCGGTTCGGAGAGTCGCCCGAAAGCCCGCGCCAGCCGCTGCTGGTGAGCTTTGACAAAGGCGACCGGCTCCAGAAAGCCTATGAGCTTCGCTACGGGGACTCCGGGGTTGGGACTGGGGGTCGTGCGGTCTACCTCCCAGAGTACCGGTGCCTCGTGGAGCTTTTCCCAGACGACTGGAACCTGCCTTCGCTCGCGATGACAATGGACCCCAAGCAGGCGGCAGAGTTCCTCGCGCGGGTGGGAGTTGAAGGTGCAGAGGCTCCCCTCATTGAAGTGCTTTCGTACCGCATCCACCGGCGATGCGTGCTCAGGTACGGAGGAGAGACGCCGGATGGCGCGGCGGGGGTGGTCGGCAAGGTGTACGCTCCCGGCGTCCAGATCGAGGAGATCGCGCGAAAGCTTGAGGCTCTTCGCGCTCAGGCGAAGGGCAAGGGCGTCATCGTGCAGACGCCGCTCGGAGTAGCGCAGGAGTTGAACATGCTGATGCTTGGGTGGGTCCCCGGCGCGGCGATGAGCATAATGCTGGAGAAAGCCAGGTCGCGCAGCGAAGCCGAAGAGACGGCGAGGCTGGCGGCGCAGGTGCTGGCGACGCTGCACACATTTCGCCTGGACGGCACCGAGGTGCGGGTGGTGGAAAGCGAGCTGGCGCACGTGAGGCAGCGGAGCAGGCGGTTGCCGGTGGTCGTTCCGCGACTGGGGCGGCAGGCAGGCGCCATCCTGAACCAGATAGAGCCACTGGTGGGCGCGCTCTCTCCAGTGGCCCCGGCCCTTCTCCACGGCGACTACAAGCCAGGTCAACTGGTGGTGAACGGGGGCCAGGTGGCCGTGATTGACGTTGACCGGGTTTGCGTTGGGGACCCAGCCGTGGATGTGGGGAATTTCATGGCGGCGCTCCAGGAGATGACCCTCAGGACGGGGAGCGGCCAACTGCAAGGCATGGAGGAGCACTTTCTCACGGAGTATATGGCGCACACTGGGGACCAGGGCCTCGAGCTCCGGGCGCGGGTGGCGCAGTGCATCGCTCTTGTGCGGCTGGCGCTGAGCCGGTTCCGGGCCGCGCCCTACGCCTACACGGAGGACTGTTGCTCATTGCCGGACCTGTTGCTTGAGGAGGCGGCGGCATGTTTGACAGAGCTGTAGCCGGACCCGATGCGCCCCCAGCCAGCCTTGGAAGAGACCCGCGATTCCCGTTCCTTGGCATGGCCTTATCGCCCGGCCAAATGAGGGAGTTCTTCAACCGTGTTGCGCTGCCGTTTCTCTGCCCCGGCCGGGAAGCGGGTCCGGTGAGGATACGGACCATGGTCTATCGCCCAGGAAGCAAATGCGCCTTCGTGTATGCATTCCACTTCACCGACACGCTTGCAGGCCCCGAGCAGTGGGCCGTGGTGACTTTTGACAAGGGGAAAGGGCTTGAATCGGCCTTCTATGATGACCCCCATGGACCAGATGCTTCAGACGGCTGGCCACGTGGTGGCGCCGTGTACTTGCGGGAGTACTGGTGCAGGGTAGAGCTCTTCCCCCGTGACGGATACCTTCCGTCCCTGCCCATGGCGGCAGACCCCTCACAAATGGCGGCGCTCTTTGACCGGCTTGCGATAGGGAGCGGGCGTCCGGCCATTGATGTCCTGTCCTACCGTCCGCACCGGCGGTGCGTCCTCAAGTATGTACGGGCTTCGCCGGCTGAGACTACGGAAGTGGTCGGCAGGGTGTACCGGCCGGGGCCCAGGGCAGCACGGATCGGCTACAAGATGGCGCGCCTTCGCCTCCACGGGGCTGCGCACGGGCTCACAGTCCCCCGATTGTTGTGTGTTGAGGACGCTTGGAACTTGCTCCTTCAAGAGTGGGTGCCCGGCGTACCCTTGCCGCAAGTCCTGGCGGCGGCGAAGACCAGAAGCGAGGCTGCCGGGCCTGTCAGGCTAGCCGCGGCAGGGCTGGCGGCGCTTCACTCCTTCCCTCTGGATGTGCCGGAAATGGACGTGCAATCGCTGGAGGGTGAGTTGGCCCGCATGCGGGGGCGGGCAAGGAAGCTGCAGGAGGTCGCCCCGCGGCTTGCGGAGCAGGCGAGCGCCTTGCTGGCCGGACTGGCGCCCCTGGCGCAAGGGCATATCGGAATAGAGCCCACGTTCGTCCATGACGACTGCAAGCCGGCGCACTATCTGACACAGGAGGACGGGCGGGTGGCCGTCATCGACCTTGACCGCGCTTGCCTTGGCGACCCAGCCGTGGACGTTGGGAAGTTCATGGCTGGGCTGAATGAGATAGCCGTGCGCACGGGAGCGGACCACTTGCGCACGCTCGATGAAGTGTTTCTGGAGGAGTACCAGGCCCGTGCAAGTGACGACGGCGTGGCCTTGCGCGCCCGTCTGGCGCAAGTGATCACCCTTGTCCGCAACGCGATGAGCCGGTTCCGCTCGGCGCCGTACTCCGACTTCGGGGAACCCTCTTTGTTGCCGTCGCTGCTTCTGCAGGAGGCAGCGGCATGTTTTCCACGACGATGAACACGATTACGAAAAGGTTGAGCGCCCCCTCTGTCCCCATTCTCGCCGAACTTCTTGACGGCGGATGGATGGCGCCGCTCCTGGCCAGGGCTGCCGGGCTTACCTCGGAGGAAGGGGGAAGCGTGGCGTGCTCGGCTGAGGTGCTGAACCATAAGGCGGGGCAGCGTTGCACGCTCCGGTATGACTTGAGCTATGTGCAAGCGGCAAGCGGCCGGAAGGTTCACGCAAGCTTTGTTGGGAAGGCGTATCGGGAGCACGACCTGGCGCGCCGCAACTATGAATGGACAGGCCGGTTGAGGGAAACGACGCTGGGTCCCGGTACAGCCGTGGCGATACCTGCCCCGCTGCTCCTGGTTCCGGACATCGGATTGATCATCTCGGAGTATGTGCGCGCGCCCGACCTTGGACAACCGCTGCTATCGAGTGATTACGAAGCTCCCATGCGCCTGGCTGCGGGATGGCTGGCCAGGCTGCACAGCATCCCGCCGCTGCCTGGGCTAAACGTGAAGCCCCCGCACCATGAGGTGGACAAAGTGGAAGGCTGGCGCCAGGTGGTGGCGCCAGCGGTATCCTCCGATGCAGCGGACAAGGCCGGGCGCGTTCACGAGAGCATGCGCCGGATGGCAGAGCGTTTTGCAGGCGAGAGGCGCACGGTGATTCACCGTGACTTCTACCACCAGAACCTGCTTTGGGACGGCCGGCGGCTCTGGGTCCTGGACTTTGACCAGCTCAGCATTGGGGATCCAGCCATGGATGCCGGGCACTTCCTCGCGCACGTCCAGTACCTTGCCTACCGGACAACGGGCCGGCCGGATTCGCTGGGCAAGATGGAGGCTTGCTTCCTAAGCCACTACGAACAGCAATCGCGGGAAGACGTTCGCGAAAGGCTGCCCTGGTACAAGGCCTACACGTTCCTGAAACTCGCGGCCACTGAAGTGACGAGGCAGCGGACAGGTTGGCAGCGCAATGTGGAGGCGCTGGCGGAGCTGGCTTTCCGGGAAGACCTCAGCGCTGCGGCTCCGATTGCTGTTCTGGACCGCAGCCCCAGTATTCGCCGCCACGGGCCATGACAACGTGGAGGAAGCCTTTCCCCTTGGTGAAATGAGCAATTGTCCTCTTACCCTGACGCGGCCGCGCTGGTACAGTTGCCGTGGAGGAGGGAGCGAGAGTGAAAGAGAGCCGCGGTCGTTCGGAACGCTTGGGCGCGCCCACTAGGCGGGAACTAGAGGTGCTCAACCTGATTGCCCAGGGAATGACCAGCCGCGCAATTGCGGCGAGGCTGTCTCTCAGCGTTCACACCGTCAATGGACACAGGAGTAACCTCTTGCGCAAGCTGGGCGCAAAGAATTCCGCAGAGATGGTGCGGTTTGCCTTGCGCAACGGTCTGGTGGAACCGCTCACGCCCCCCAGACAGAACGTTGAGCAGGCGAGCCAGGGATGCATCTAACTACTGCAGCCGCAGCAAAGGAAGCGGTAGCCGGTCAGGGCTTCCCTTGGTGTAGAATCGGAACCAGGCCAGGAGGCTGGACCAGAGGACAGTTCAGGTTTCCCCCCATGCGGTGAGCCAGTTCTCAACGCCTCCACTTCCTCCACACTACAGGCTCTCATCTGTTGAGGCGCCTGCGCCGGGGTCCCGTTGCCGCCAGCAGTGGGAGCTAGTGGCAACGGTTTCCGCCTCGCTTGCCCGCGTATCCTTCGCGCCCCCCACGACTGCCGCTTTCATTTCGCCGGAATGCGGGCGCGAGCAGCCGAGCTCACCAGC
>JACQUI010000255.1 GCA_016210395.1 Chloroflexota bacterium
CCGAACTTCCGAGGATTTCGTATCTAGCCGTATCTGGGATGTAGCCAGACAACATCTTGACGATTCCGCCGGTTTCGAATACAACAGAGGCGAGGCGCATCGGGAAAACTCGATGTAGCCAGAAGAAACGTTGTTTTGTATCTGCTCGCCTGGAAGTTCGGACTAACGCATGAAAAGGGGCGTCCCGCCAATGGCGGGACGCCCCTTTTCATCTTCTATTGAAACGCTTGTCTCTCCACTACCTCAAGTCGCTTACCCTGTGAACATCAGCGGACGGGTCCAGGCGACCTTCGCAGCCTACCGCCGCGTACGGCCTTTCTACTACAGCTCACGCTACGCCAACGTCTTGGCGTGCAGCCGGCCATTCTCAAAACAGGTCAACGGATGTCCCGGGTCCAGGCGCACGGCAACCCGCTCCCCTACCTCATACGTCTGGTAGTGCTCCATCAGGCAATGCACTTCCGCGCCCGAGGGCAATCTGACCGTGTACGTGTAGTGGCCGCCCAGGAAAATTCGCTCCACCACCGTCGCCCCGGACGCGCCGTCCGGATGTATCGAAAGGTCGTCAGGGCGCACCATCACCTCCACCGCCGCGCCCGGCGCCGCCGTCAGTGGCCTAGGCGCCAGGCCCAGCTCCGTCACAAGCACATCCCCTTCAACCCGCCCCGGCACAAAGTCCGCAACGCCCATGAACCGCGCCACGAACGGCGTGGCAGGCCGGTGGAAGATGCTCTCCGGCGTATCCACCTGCTCGATGCGCCCGCCGGCCATCACCGCAATGGTATCTCCCATGAAGAGCGCCTCTTCCTGGTCATGCGTCACGAAGATGCTCGTCGCCTTTGCCTCTCCCAGGATCGCCTTCACCTCGGCACGCACGCGGCTCCGCAGGCGCGTATCCAGGTTGGAAAACGGCTCGTCCAAGAGCACCACCGCAGGCTTCGGCGCCAGCGCCCGCGCCAGCGCCACCCGCTGCTGCTCGCCGCCGGAAAGCTCGTGGGGCATACGCCGCTCCTTGCCTTCCAGGCCCACCAGCCGCAGCACCTCCTGCACCCGCTCCTCCCGGTCCGACCAGCGGCTGATCCCGTACCACACGTTCCCCCGCACGTCCAGGTGCGGGAAGAGGGCGTAGTCCTGGAACACCATGCCGACGCGCCGCTTCTCCGGCGGCAGCGAGTACTGCGGCCATGCCACCACATGCCCTCCGACCGCCAGCGTGCCGGCCGTCGGCGACTCAAACCCGGCGATCAGGCGCAAGAGGGTCGTCTTCCCGCAGCCGCTGGGGCCCAGCAGCACGAGTTTCTTCCCTTGCTCCACCGCCAGGTCCACACGGTCCACGGCCGTCACGTCGCCGAAGCGCTTCGTCAGGCCAATGCACCGGATGGCGGGGGTCGCCAGGTCTTGCCTCGTCATCGTTCGCCTCGCCGCAACAGCCAGATCAAGGGGAAAGCGGTCGCCATAATAAGGAGGAGCGCAGGGACGGCGGCGCGCGCAAAAAGCGCCTCAGACGTCGCCGACCATACCGACGTCGCCAGCGTGCTGAACCCAGTGGGGCTCAGGATAAGGGTCGCAGGCAGCTCCTTCATCGCCAGCAAGAACACCATCGCCGCCCCCGCCGCAAGGCCGGGCCGCAGCAAAGGCAGCGTCACCGTGACCATCACGCCCAGGGGCGACTTGCCCAGTCCACGACCTGCCTCCTCAACGCTCGGGCTCACCTGCAACAAGGATGCGCGCAAGGTGTTGACGGCGGTGGGCAGGAACAGCACCACGTACGCGAACATGAGCATCGCCACAGTCTGGTACAACGGCGTCAGGTAGTGGATGCCGAAGAAGACCAGCGCCAGCGCCACCACGATCCCCGGCAGCGCGAAACCCGTGTACGTCACCTTCTCCACCACAGCGCTCATGCGCCCCTGGTGCCGCACCACAAGGCCTGCGACGGGCAACGCCGCCGCTACGGCCGCCAGCGCCGCCGCCGCCGACACATACACCGAGTTCATCGCGTCGCGCCACAGGAACTGCAACACCTCGCCGGCGGCGATGCCCCGCGCCACCCAGTACCCCAGCACCCCCATGGGCAGCACTACGCTGACGCCGACAACTATGCTCAGAAAGGCCAGCGCCGGCCATTTCCACCGTCCCAGGCGGACAACCGCAGGCGGCCTCACCGCGCCTGCCGTGCTCCGATAGTACTGCGCGCGCCCCCGCACCCATCCCTCTCCCACAAGAATCGCCAGCGCCACGGCGATAAGCACCAGCGAAAGCGCCGCTGCCAGCGTCCGGTCCAGCGCCCCTTCATACTGGATGTAGATGGCCCACGTAAACGTCTCATACCGGAGGATGGACACCGCCCCAAAGTCGCTGAGCGTGTACAGCGCCACAAGCAGCGCCCCGCCCGCAATGGACGGCCTCAGCAACGGCAGCACAACCCGCCGGAACGTCTCCCAGCGGCTCACTCCCAGGCTTCGGGATGTTTCCTCCAGGGCGGGATCGAGCCGCACCAGAGCGCTCCGGACAGATAGCAGCACGTAGGGGTACGTCAGCAATGCCAGCGTAATCGCCGCGCCTGGATACCCGTAGATCTCCGGCAGGCGCGAAACTCCCAGCGGCTCAAGCAACCCCTGGAGCATCCCCTTTGGCCCCAGCGCCACCACAGCCAGAAACGCCGCAACGTAGCTGGGGATCACTAGCGGGAGCACCGTCGCCACCGACCACATCCGCCGCAGTGGAACGTCGGTCCGCACGGTGATCCATGCCAGCGGCACGGCAATGGCCACCGCGCCTGCCGTCACCCCCGCAACCAGCGCCGCCGACCGCAGCAGCACCCGCGCCGTCCGCCACCGGAACAGCATGTCCGGAAGCTCTTCTCCAACGCCCACCGTTCGGATGAGCAGGTAGAGCAAGGGCAGCGCCACCGCACATGCCACCAGCACCGCCGGCGCCCAAACAACAACAGGCGGCAACCCGCTGAAGGGGGTCCACCGCCTGCTGGGTAGTGCTAGCTCTTTGACTTCGTCCGAGACCAATGCCATCGTAGCGCTGCCGTCCGTGTTCTACTATACAGGGCAGGCGCGGCTTCCGCCACCGCCGCCCCTGCGCCAGCCCAGTTTACGACGTATCGCCGGTACACGCGCCATTGCCGTTGTTCCTACGAAAATAGCTACCTCCACCTGGCGGGAAAGGATTGAGGTGGGAGGTCGCCGAGTTCGTCTCACTGACCTTATCCCCACCGTAGGGGCACGATATATCGTGCCCCTACGGTGGGCTGCCTTTACGAAATGCGCATCGCCCTACAGCACCCCCACGTCCTGCAAGAGCTTCACCGTTCCAGCCATGTCCGCCAGGTCCTTCATCGGCACGCCCGGATCCTTGATCTCGGCGAGTGGCGTCAGCAGCCGGTTGATCACCACCCCCTCCA
>JACQUI010000247.1 GCA_016210395.1 Chloroflexota bacterium
ACCTTCGCTCCCAGGGAGTGAAGGCGCAGTCCATCACGCAGTATACGGGCCTGCCCTTCAGGCCCACCGACCTCGCCAACCGGATCAGAGAGGCGTCCGGGGCGTCCAGCAAGAAGACCAGCAGAAAGGCGGTTCGAGCATGAGCGGGAAAAACCCAGAGTACGACTTCAAGTGGTGCCCGGGCTGCGGTGATTTCGGCGTCCGGCGGGGCTTGGAGTTTGCCCTGCAGGACTATACGTCCCTGCACGAAAGGCCCATGGCCAGCAACGTCGTCATCGCAGGAATCGGGTGCTCGGGCAACCTGGTCCACCTGCTGGAAGGCGAGCAGCCCTACGGCTTCCACGGCATCCACGGCCGCACCCTTCCCCTTGCCTTCGGGGCCAAGATGGCGCGCGCCGACTTGAACGTGGTGGTCGTGGCCGGCGACGGCGACTTCCTGAGCATCGGCATGGAGCACATTGCGCCCCAGGCCGCACGCAACGTGGACCTCTGCTGCGTGGTCATGGACAACGGCGTCTATGGTCTGACGAAGGGGCAGAGCTCTCCCACAACGGACATGGGTGTGGTCACCAGCTCCACCCCCTATGGAAAAATGGAACACGACCTGAACCCCCTGGACTACTATCTGTCCATAGGCGTCAGCTACATCGCTTCAGGCTACTCCAGCAAGCCGAAAGACCTGGGCAAGCTCATCCTGGGCGGCATGGAGCACAAGGGCTTCGCCATCGTTCATGTCTTGTCCCCCTGCACTACCTACAACGACTTCTACGAGCAACTCAAGGGCAACCCGAAGAAGGGGGTTGATCCCATGATAGTCGAGGTGCCGCAGGGGTACGATCCCAGCGACCGCGAAGCGGCGCACAAGCTGGTCAACTCCGGCAAGATCCCCATCGGGGTCGTGTATCAAAGTTCCAGCCGTCCCACGCTGGACAAACGCATCGCTGACCTGCAGGGCCGCGTGAAGATCAAGAGCCTGCAAGACCAGCTTAACGCCTACGAGTTCTAGGCTTCCTCTGAAGCAAACAAAGCGGCCCGTACAAGGACGGGCCGCTTTTGTTTGCGTTCTCGCCGTGGTTGAGTGTGTCTCAGAAAACGATCCTTCGCTGGCGCCTTGACGATAGTCGCGACTTGTCCCGTCGTAGGGGGTTTGAAACCCGCCCCTACGGATTGGTGGCGGCATTGCGAGATATGTCATTGCCAGAGAGGTCCACGAAGTTGTGAGACAGGCCCTGTCGTTCCTGGGGAAATAGCCGTTGCGCTACTGTCGTTCCGAGGCCCCTCCACGCGACAGGCCAGCGGCGCCCACGGGCGCTGTCGGCTGTCATGCGTAACAATTCCGCACCCTTCTGCACTGCCGGGCGCTAGTTGTCTGTGACCGCGGGCTTTGTCGCCTCCAGAGGCCGGGTAGCCCGCGTGGGCGCTACAGGGGCGCGCATGACCCAGTACAGCACTGCTGCGAACACATAGGTCACTGCGATAGCAATGAAGGCGATACGATAGCTTTGCGTGGCGTCGAACACGAAGCCGGCCACGATTGGGCTAATGAATGACATTGCGCTCTGGATCGTCGTGACGATGCCCCGCAGGGTAGCGAAGTGCCTTCGTCCAAAGAACTGGCCGATGAGGGCCCACGTGACGGTATTGCAGGACTCCGCCCCGGCAAAGAGGAAGGCAAAGACGATCCCTGTAGCCAGGCCGGAAGGGCCAAAGGTGATATAGCACGCTGCGGCAACGCCGAGCACCATCGCCACCGCGGAGGCCTTGGACCTGGACCACCGGTCTGCAAGCAGTCCTCCCGCAACTATCGCCGGGAGGCGCACAAAGGCTGCAACGGATACGAGGATCGCTGCGGTCCCCTCGCCGACTCCCCGGGACACGAGCATCGGGACGAAGTGGACGGTCAGGGCCGACTGCGCCATAAGGCGGAGGCCGATGGCAAGGGACAGCAGCCAGAAGACCTTGGTCCGCATCGCCTCCTTGACGGTGAAATCGCCATTGAATCCGGCAGTTGCGGTGCCGGCATGGGCTGGTTCCGGCGTCACGCCGTGCCCGCCTTGGGGTCCTCCTTCCAGCTTCCCGCCAGGCTCCTCGCTGGCGGCCTCATCCCCTTTGGGCATGCGCACCAGCAATGCCAGGGGTACGCCGGCGGCGAGCAGGACCACCCCCGACCCAATGGCTGCCATTCTCCAGCTATGGTTAAGCACAACCCAGGCAACGATGGGCGTGATCACGAGGCCGCCGATGGCGGACCCCGTTGCAGCCAGGGACATGGCCGTGCCCAGCCTGCGCCGGAACCAGAAGTTGATGGTGGCCATGAGGCCGTGAAAGGGCATCGAGAAGCCAACGGCCAGCACGCCCCAGAACACCAGAAGGAAGGTGAGGTATGACTGGGTGAGTCCCACAAGGATAAAGCCCACGCCGCCTATGATGACCCCTGCAAGCACAATGGGGCGCGGGCCTATCTTGTCCACCAGGAATCCTGCAAGCGGCCCCTCCACGCCCCCTTCCAAGCTGCGGAAGGAGTATGCGAAAGACATCTTGGCGCTAGAGACCTGAAAGGCGCGCTGAAGAGGAAGGAAGTAGACGGAAAGGCCAGTGTGGTAGAGCCCCCCAAACAAGGCTTGGAACAATCCGGCGATAATGACGATGCGCCAGCCCTTGTACAGGCCCTTGCGTTGCTGCTGCTGCGGTTCCTGCTGCTGAGATGCTTGTTCCATGCGAACCTATTCATGCCTCTCCGCCCACGTTGCGCGCGCTGCGTGAGCCTCTATGCGTCTCTGGAGGGGGCCTTTCCCCTCAGCCTGTTGCCAACGGCCAATACCCTGCCCGCCGGTTCTGTCCTTGCTGGCACGGGGGCCGATGTCCAGGCGCCTATTGGTGATTGCACCATGTCTGCCTGGCAAACCGGCGGGCTCCCCCCAAGCAGTAGCGTATCATTTGCCCTTCTCAGGAAGGTGCGAGGGAATCGCGTTACCTGCCGGGGTTGCTGGGAGCGTCCCCCAGCGTTCCAGGGTGGGTGGGAACAGTAGTGGCCTGCTAGCGCCAAACTGGCGCACTACCCCCAGAGCGGCATCGCTTGTTCCCTCGCAAGCGATGGGCGTATCATATCCGAAATATCATGACAAGAAAATCAGGAAACAACTACGGATACTCC
>JACQUI010000262.1 GCA_016210395.1 Chloroflexota bacterium
CCGTCATGGCTCAGAATGACAGTGGCGTTTGCCACACCACAAAACAAAGGCTCATTGGTTCACAGGCTCTCAGCGGAATCACTCATGTTGGCGGCCAGCACCAGGGATATGAAAAAGCTCTGCGCTTTTTCAGCGAGCAGACCTCGATTCTCCCACCCGCCCACCCTAGGGCGAGGCAGTGCCTCGCCCTACAGGGACTCCCCCAGCGGCCCCGGCAAGTGCGCAGCCCTCTGCATACCCGCAACGCACAGGCTATTTCTGTAGCAACCTCCTCGGCTACTCCCTTCCGCAAAAGAAAACGCTCCGTCTCTTGGAGAGGGAGCGCTTTGGGGAATTGTTCTACCTATGTGCCTTGGCTCTGGCCCTTGCCGAGGTCTTCCAGGTCCAGCGTTTTGATAAAGTCGGTGAAGGCGGACATCCGCTTCAGGTCTTCCTCCTTCACTTCCTTCGATTGCTCTTCCCCTGCCCGCTCGTCGGGGACCACCGGCCTGCCCGCTTCGTCCAGGGTAATGCCCGCCTTCTCCAGCACCGAGTCCTCCACGTAGATGGGCACCTGGGCGCGCACCGCCAGAGCGATGGCGTCGCTGGGGCGGGAGTCAATCTCAATGGTGCCGCCGTTCACTTGCAACCCCAGCTTGGCGTAGAAGGTATCGTTCTGCAGGTCGCTGACGACAATGTGCAACAGGCGGGCATTGAGCGCGGCGATAACGGACCCCAGCAGGTCATGCGTCAGGGGCCTGGGCACAGCTATGCCTTGCAGCTTCACCGCAATGGCGTCCGCCTCCGCAGGCCCGATCCAGATGGGCAAGTAGCGGTCAGAGCCCTTGTCTTTGAGGATGACAACGCGCTGATAGTTCTGCAGGCTAACCCGGATGCTATCAATGACCACTTCTTGCATACGTTCGCCCCCGCGCTTCGACGGCTCGACCCGCAAGCCGAAAGGAAAGGAAGGAAGGTGCTTCCCATTATGGTGCGCTTGCACTTGGAGTGTCAACAAATAGTGGACGGCCTCCCTTATTGCCGTCATTTGCCTGAGACACGTCCAGAACCTGGCCGTCGCTATTGCCCTCAAACCTTATGCAATGATCATCTGCCCACAGGATGTCGCGCGCAGGCTCCCTTCGTATACTCTAGGCAAGATTTCGAGAATGGGCGAGTCTGCCCAATCCGACCTTGTGCACCTGCATTCCTTCCTAGCATGAGCGCGAACCCCACCAACATGACCGGGCAGCCCGCCGCGGAAAGCGCCCAATTGGGCCGCCGCGTCCTCTCTTTGCCATTCCCCTGGCTATCGGACCTCTCCATACGACAGACCATTCAGGCGTTTGTCCTGCTCCTGGTCCTCCTGGGCATCTTCTCCCTAGGCTTTTCTCTCTGGACCTCCCGCCAGCAGACCGATGACGCCTTGCTGGTGAACCTGACGGGGCGGCAGAGAATGCTGACCCAGCGCACTGTAACGCTGGCAACCATGGCCATCGCCACCGGCCAGCACTCCCTCTACGAAGAGCGTATGCATGACACCGCCGTCCAGTTTGAGATGGCCCTAGACGCCTTGCAGTACGGCGGAAAGCTCTTCATAGGGAACGCCGAGTACGACCTTCCACGGCCATCGGACCCCGCCTTTTTGGAAACGCTTGAAGCCGTTCGCCAGGCGTGGGAGCAGATGCACCCTGCCCTGCACCAGGCGCTAGACAGCCCCCCTGGATCGCAGCTCCAGTACCTGGCGCAGGTCGAGAGGATCGCCGCGGACGTGGCAGCGAAGACCGACGCCGCCGTCGGCGCATACCAGTCCGCCGCAGAGGCGCGCGTACGGTTCATCCAGCAATGGCTGATCGTCCTGTTCGTCGGCGGCCTGCTGATCCTGGGCGTTATGTACTGGTGGGCAGTCGTCCACCTGATGCGGCCCATCCGCAAGCTGGAGGCCGCCACCCAGCGCATGGCGGGGGGAGACATGGGACACAGCGTGGAGACCGGCACGACGGACGAGCTTGGCCGGCTGGCCAATGCCTTCGATGACATGCGGCGGCGGGTTAAGGCGCGCGCAGAGGAGGAACAGGCCATCGGGAAGCTGGCCTTCGCCCTCGTCGGCCTGGATTCGCCCGAAAAAGCGATGCACGTCGCTTCCCAGTCCGTGCGCGAGCGATTGCAGGTTGACGCCGCTCCCGTCATGCTCCTGGACAGCGACAGCCGCCACCTCGCCCCGGTCCCGCCACAGCAACAGGATGCCGGTGCGATGGCAGCGGTTTCCCTGGTATGTCCGGTGGGACGCTGCCCCGCCACAACCAGTCTCTTCACCCGCGACTGTCCGCTTGCCAGGCAACAAGGCGGGGCCGCCAGCAGCATGGCAGCGCGCCTGAAGGTGGGCGACCGCATGCTGGGGGTGCTTTGCGCCTGGTCCGCGCAGCCGCGCCGATGGAGCCTTGACGAGGAGCGCTACTTGAGCCGCGCCGCCGGCGAGGCGGCTGCCGCCCTGGCCAGCGCCGAGCTCCACCACGTGGCCCTGGAAAAGCTGGAGCTTGAGGCGCAGATGTTGCGCCAAGCCACAAAGGCAAAGGACGAGGCTCTCTCCATCGCTTCACACGAGCTCCGGTCGCCCATGACCAGCATTGTGGGGTACAGCGAGCTTCTTCTTCACAGGGACTTGCCTGACGCCGAACGGCGCAGGTCGCTTCAGTACATCGCAGACGAGAGCCGGAGGCTCAGCGGCATCGCCGAGCAGCTCATCACCTACTCACGGCTCCAGGCGCCCCAGTTCACGCTGAAGCTGAACAACGAGCCCTTCCTGCTGGCAGACGTGGTCGTCCGGGCCTGTATGGCTTTCCGCGTGACCGAATCCTCCCACCAGTTTGAGGTGGACATCCCTTCCGATCTTCCAGCAGTGATGGCTGACAAGGAAAAGGGCTACCAGGTCTTGGTGAACCTGATGACCAACGCAATCAAATACAGCCCGGCCGGCAGCGTCGTGACCTTGCAGGCCCGGAGCAATCCCCAGGAGAGATGCGTTGTGGTTGCCGTACGGGACCAGGGGATCGGCATATCCCAGGAGGACCAGGCGCGCCTCTTCACGTCCTTCCAGCGTATTGCCCGGCCGGAGACCCAGGGCGTGGAAGGCACCGGGCTTGGCCTCTACATAGCAAAGCGGCTGGTGGAGGGCATGGGAGGGCGCATCTGGGTGGAAAGCGAGCTAAACAAAGGCTCCACCTTCTTCTTCAGCCTTCCCGTGGCATAGCCCGCAGCCTGTTCCTGCCGGGAGATCCCTACACGTACCTGGCCACCGCCATGGTCACCACTGCGATGACGCTCATAGCCAGGATCACATTGGTCAGCAGTCCGGCCCGCTTCTGCAGCGCCTGCATTCGCCCGGCCTCTTCGCCTGTGGGCGGGCGTCCTTGAATCGCCGCGCCCGCCGCCTGGAGCTGGGCCATCGTCTTGCTCATAAAGAAGCTGCCGGCAATCGTTCCCGCCACAGTCGCAACAAATCCCGCTGTGATCGCCCAACCCCAACCGGTCGTCCAGAGCTGGCCCAGGACGCTGGAGCGGAGCGCCAGCACCAGCGCCAGGCCCGATGCGATCACCACCATTGCCATGATCCCCTGCAGGGGTGTCATCACCGGCCCCAGCGCTCCCATCACCTGGCCTCGCACGGGTGGCGCAACCAGGCGGAGCCTCGGCCCCAGCACCAGCGCCACGAAGATCGTGTTCCCTACCATGACGACGCCGGACAGGATGTGGGCGATCCGCAGAAGAGCAATGAGCAGGTCCACTTGTACCTCCGCACGATGGCATGCAGGGGATTGTAGCAGCGAAGCAGCGGGAGTCAAGCAGACGAACAAGCAGCCCATATCAGGGAAGCCTCCTTCCCACGTCGGGCCGCGCCATCCCTATAATACCCGCATGCGCATCGTCATCTGCCCCCAGGCCTTCAAGGGCGGGCTGCGCGGCATGGAAGCAGCCCGCGCCATCGCCACAGGCCTCCGCCGCGTCTTCCCTTCCGCTGAGTTCGTCCTGCTGCCCGTGGCCGACGGCGGCGACGGCACGCTGGAGGCTCTGGTCCCCGCCGTCCTTTTCCCCACCACCCTTCCTTCCCCCCTTGCGGGGGAAGGTCAGGATGGGGGTCTCCACGCCACCTCCGTCACCGGCCCGCTTGGCGAGCCTGTGCAGGCCCCCTGGGGCGTCATGGCCGGCGGCAGCACCGCCGTCATAGAGCTGGCGCGGGCATCGGGCCTGGCCCTCCTGCCGCCGGAGCGCCGCGATCCGCTGCGGGCGACGACCTTCGGCACGGGCCAGCTCATCCTGACGGCGCTGGACGCAGGCTACAGGCGTATCATCGTGGGACTGGGTGGGAGCGCCACCAACGACGGCGGCGAGGGCATCGCCCGCGCCCTGGGCGCGCGGTTCCTGGACGCCGCTGGGCTGGATTTGCCTCCCGGCGGCGCGGCTCTGGCGCGCCTGGCCCGCATTGACCTCTCACGCCTCGACCCCCGCGTGAAGGAGATCCGCATCCTTGCCGCAACCGACGTCGCGAACCCGCTGTGCGGGCCGGAAGGCGCCTCGGAGACCTATGGCCCGCAGAAGGGCGCGACACCGGACATGGTGCGGGCGCTGGACGCCGCCCTCAGGCGGTTCGGGGAGGTCATCGAAGAGGAACTTGGGGTGGACGTGCTGACGCGGCCGCGCATGGGGGCGGCGGGCGGCGCGGGGGCGGGCCTCTTTGCCTTGCTGGGCGCTGAGATCGGCTCAGGGGCAGACATCGTGTGCGACGCCCTGGGCGTGGACGCGGCCCTGGAGGGCGCGGCGCTGGCGGTGGTTGGCGAGGGACGCCTGGACTGGCAGACAGCCTATGACAAAGCGCCCATTGCAGTTGCAAGGCGAGCGCGGGCAAAGGGCGTGCCAGTGATAGCCGTCGCGGGGTCGCTGGGGCCCGGGTACGAAGCGCTGCTGGGCCAGGGGATCGCCCTGGCCGAAGCCGCGACGCCCGCAGGCATGCCTCTGGCCGAGGCGATGGCGCGCGCTGCCGAGCTTGTGGCAGATGCAGCGGAGCGAGCGGGAAGGCAGGCTGCCACGCTGTTTAGCCTGACGGTTGCGCCCCTATCCTAGCCTTCCCCCGCAAGGGAAAGGGATTCCCACCTTCCTCCCCCCGAGGGGGGGACCGAGGTAGAGCCCGCTACGCCTTGGACTTGGGCGTGGCGCCATTTGGAGAGGGCGCAGCCTTCTTCGACTCCTCCTCCTCACCCGAAGCGCCTTTGCGGAACTCGCGGATGCCCTTGCCCAGGGCGCTGCCCACATGAGACAGCTTGCCTGCGCCGAAGATCACCAGAACGATGACCAGGATAATGATCAGCTCCATAGGGCCGAAGCGGAATGGCATATCTGTTTCCTTTCAATGCGTGGGGACGCCCCAAACGATGCGGCCGCGCTGCGGGACCTCATTCCAGCCCTGGCGACGGCAATCGCTGACGCGTCCCCTCAGCACCTCATTATAGCCTGCGCCGAGCAGGCTCCACCAGCAGCGCCAACTTACTCACCCGACTCCTGTGCTTCCTTGGGCCGCAGGATGCCAATGAACGGCAGATTCCTGTACCGGCCCAGGTAGTCCAGCCCGTAGCCCACCAGAAACTCGTCCGGGGGCGCAAACCCAACGTAGTCCACCTGCACGTCTGCAATCCGCCGGACTCGCTTGTCCAGCAAGGCGCACACTTTCACGCTGGCGGGGTTTCGCTCCCCCAGGTAGGCCAGCAGGTAGTGCAGCGTCATGCCGGTGTCCACGATGTCCTCCACCAGCACCACGTGCTTGCCTTGCATCTCCACGTCCGGCCCCTTGGTCACGTGCACGCCGCCCTGGATGCCCGCGCCGCTGTAGTACGAAACGGACATGAAGTCCACGGTCATCGAGAGCGGCACGTAGCGCATGAGGTCGGCCATGAAGCAGAAGACGCCCCGCAGCACGCCGATGAGCACGATCTCCTGGCCGGCGTAGTCCTTGGTGATGGCCGCGCCCAGCTCCGCCACCCGCTTCTCGATCTCCGGTCGCGTGAACAGCACCTTCTCCACCAGGGGAAGCTCGCCGTGGACCAGGGGGCCGAAGCCGTACTTGGCCAGCAGGCGGTAGATGTCCCTGCGGTACAGCAGGCGGATGTTCACGTCCGGGTACAATTCGCGGAGCCGGCGCAGCTTGCGGTTCTTCGCCGTCACCAGGCTCTGCTTCATGGTGGTCAGCTCCAGGTACAGGTCCAACTCCGGCAGGTAGAAGTCCGGGCTGAACATCTCCGTCACCCGGTCGCCGTCCCAGCGCAGCGGGAAGGAGCGGGGCTCGTAAAGCCACTTGAGGCCATAGAAGTCCAGGATGCGGGCGACCTCTTCCTCGCTGGAATGGGAGAAGGGGCGGTGCCCTGTGGGGACATCGTAGTGGGGCACGGGCGTTGCGACGGCAGGCGTGACTGGGCGCGACCTGGGGCGATGGCTTATCCCCTGCGTGGAGGGCTGCGAGGCGGTGGGAGGAGGAGCAGGCGCGGGCGGCGCTCCGCCTTCAGCGCGCCCAGCAGCGCGGGCGCGACGCCGGTTTCGCCATCGGTGGGACCGCTGCGATGGCGGTTCGCGTCGTGACGGAGTCGGCGTTGGTTGGTCAGTCATGGCGTGTCGAAGGCGGTCGCAGATTGGGCTTTGCACTGCACCTTCATTATAGCTGGTTACGCAGCGCTATGACCTAACCCTCTCAATCTCCCTTCCCGTGCGGGAAGGGAGACGCCCGTCCTCTTTGTCATTCTCGAGCGAGGTGGTCAGACGACGATTGCCTCCACATGCGCGCCGCCTCGCGAAGAATCCCTCACGACCCATCGCCTTCCGCAGGGCCGCGGCAGCGGCCCGTCGCGTGCTGCCCATCCTTCGCAACCCTATCCCACCGTCATCACGATCTTGCCGAAGACCCCCCGGTCAGCCAGCAGCTTCTGCGCCGCCTCCGCCTCCGTCCAGGGAAACACCTTTTGCACAATGGTCTGCAGGCTTCCGTCCTCAAACCACTTCTTGATCTGCGCCCACCCCTTCTGATCGGGGGCCGCCTGCGCCTCGTTGAACACCGACGTCTGCCGCACCCACTGCCCCTTTGCCGCCAGCGCCGCCTCCTCGTACGGCGACCGCTGCCCGGCTGTCCCGCCCACCGTCACCATGCGCCC
>JACQUI010000286.1 GCA_016210395.1 Chloroflexota bacterium
CCCCGTGGCGCCCATCCGCCATCCAGCAAACCCCAAGACCACCCCACTTCGTTATCCGTCAACCGTGGCGAACGACCACCTCGGCTGCTCAAAACCCCGCTTCCCGGCCAGACTTCTAGGTCGTCGGCGAAGGCGCGCAATATAGCGCCATGCGCCTGCCGGGTTACCGCTTTTGACCTGAGTCCTCTGGCGGCGGCGGATTCCATCTCCACCGTCGCCAGGCGGGAGGTTACAAAGATGTCCGCTTGCGTGCGCCCTGCAAAGAGGGCTTTGACTGCATCAGTACCATCTTCGGTCCGGTAGCGTTTGAACAATGCCGATGATTCCAAATAGAAAACAGACATCGGCAAGTCGTCAACTGCGAGCTTCGTAGAGCAGATCGGTCAGACACTTGTCGCCCATGGCTGCATCAACAATCTTCCGGGCATCGTCCACCGGCATGGCGTATCTGCGGTACTTGCGCCGTAACGAGGCCACATACGAAGAGACGGTTGGATCGGCCATCCGGAGGAATTGTTCTCGCAGGGAGTCTATCTCTGCTTTACCGTACTGCTTTGTTGCCTGGGACATAGGTGTCGTCCTGCTATTGTATTTTGTGCTCCTACGGAAGGAATTATAGCAGCTATGATTCCTCATCAGTAAGAGACCATCGCAAGCAGGCTTCTGTAGTATCTTTGAGTTGGATGCCGCTCTGTTGGGCAAATGGAGTATCGGGCGCAAGGACCTTACGCCCCTATGACAGATGAGGGGTCCATCATTGACCATCGCAGATGACATAAAGCAGCGCCTGGACATTGTGGACGTGGTGAGTGGGTACGCGCCCAACCTGCGGCGGGCGGGCCGCAACTTCGCCGCGCCGTGCCCCTTCCACGACGAGCGCACGCCCTCCTTCTACGTCTTCCCGGACAGGCAGTCGTGGCGGTGCTTCGGCGCGTGCGCCACCGGCGGCGATGTGCTGTCCTTCGTCATGCGCGCAGAGAAGCTGGAGTTCAAGGACGCGCTGCGCCTCCTGGCCGAGCGCGCGGGCGTCTCCCTGGCGGAAGCGCGGCGGGACGACCCCCAGCGCAACGCCCTCTACCGCGTGAACGACGCGGCCCAGGCCTTGTTCCAGGACGCCCTGCGCGGGCAGCAGGGGATTGCCGCCAGGGCCTACCTGCAGGGGCGCGGCATTGACGCCGACGCCGCCCGGCGCTTTGGCCTTGGCCTCAGCCCCAGCAGCGGGAACGCGCTGATGGAGCACCTGACGGCCCTGGGGTTCGCCAGGGAGCAGGTGATCGAGGCCGGCCTTGCAACGCGCGGCGGGGACCTGCCTTCGCGCGACATGTTCCTTGGCCGCGTGATGGTTCCCATCCACGACGGGCAGGGCAACCTGGCGGGCTTCGGCGGGCGCTCGCTGGATGGGTCGGAGCCGAAGTACCTCAACTCGCCCCGGACGCCTGTGTTCGACAAGGGGCGCATCCTGTACCTGTTCCACAGGGCCAGGAAAGCCATCCGCGAGCAGGGGGAAGCGGTTATCGTGGAAGGCTACATGGACGCCATCGCCGCGCACATGCACGGCTACGAAAACGTGGTGGCCTCCATGGGCACGGCGCTGACACAGGAGCAGGTGAGCATCCTGAAGGGCGCGGCCAAGAAGTTCATCATGGCGCTGGACGCCGACGCCGCCGGCCAGCAGGCAACGTTCCGGAGCCTGCGGGACTCCTGGGGCGTCTTCCAACAGGCGTTCCAGGGCAACGCGGAGCTCTCGCTGCGGGTCCTGGTGGTGCCTGCCGGCAAAGACCCGGACGAGTACATCCGGGCCAACCCTAAGGAGTGGGGGCGGCTGACGTCCGAGGCGCAGAACATCCTGGACTACCTGCTGGCATCGCTGCCGCGCTTCTGGGACATTACAACCAGCCAGGGAAAAGCTCAGGCTGCGGAAGAGGTGAAAGCCCTCATCAACAAGATGGGCAACGCCTTTGACCAGGACACGTACTTCCGCAAGCTGGCGCAAGCCCTGGGCGTATCCCTGGAGACGCTGGAGGCCGCTATTGGGAAGCCGGGCGCTCAGGCGCGAGGCGGGCAGGGCAGGCGCGCGGTTGCAGGGCGGGACGTTTCTTCCGGCGTCTTTGAGCAGAAGCGCCGCGATCTGCTGGAGGAGCACTTCCTGGGCATGCTCTTGCGGTGGCCGGAGCTTCGGGGCCGCGTTCAGGAGCTTGACCCCCACTGCCTCAGCGCCTGGGAGGACCGGCAGGTCTTTACAGAATGGATGCACTGTTCTACAATGGAAGAGTTGACAGAGCGCTTAGAAGGGGAACTGCGCCCTCGCGCAGAGCATCTCCTCACCCTCGCCCTCCCTCCAATGGACCTCCGTCAAAGAGAACAGGCAATCGTTGACTGTTTCCACCGCCTTGAGGAGCGCCGCCTTCGCGCGATGAAAGAGGAAGAAGCGCTCCTTCTGACTCAAGCGCAACCCGGTGAAGGCCAGCAAGAAGGCAAGCCACAGTCCCTGGACGACCTTTCGAGCCAGGCCATCGCCACCAACCAGGCCCTCCGGCAATTGTTCCTCACGAAATCGTTGAAACATCGCCGGGGGCAGGAGAGCTAAGAATGCCAAGCCGCAAACGGGCTGAGGCCACTGAGACCAAGGCAGTCAAGACAGTCGAGCTGCATGAAGAGGACGTAGAGCCGGTCCTCGCAGGCGCGGACGATGCCGCCGGTGGGACGGCTGCGGACCTGCAGGATGGGCTGCCCATTGTTGCCGTGGACGGTGAAGCGCCCCTGGCTGAGGGGGAAGGCGAGGCCGCCGAAGAGGATTTTAACGCCGACGCCCTCGACGATGAGATCAAAGAGATAGCGGCAGAATCGGAAGCCCTGGTGGCGGTCAAGCTGGCGCCGGAGGTGCTGGACTCCTCCGAGATGATTGACGACCCTGTCCGCATGTACCTGCGGGAGATCGGGCGCGTCTCGCTGCTCACGGCCAAGGACGAGCGCCGCCTGGCCCGGGCCATGGAGAGCGGCAAGTACATCGAGGGGCTGGAGACGACGCTCCGTACGCCGGATGGGGTCACCCCGAAGGCCTGGGAGAAGGTCACCTTCTTCCTCTCCGAAACGTCCAAGCTCGCGTACCTGGCGAACTACATCGCCGGGCAGCTTGAAATTGCGCCCCCCCTTACCCTTAAGGAGCTCATCAACAACCCTCAACTGCGGAACGCCATTGACGCCGCCATTGACAAGGAAAAGATGCAGGTCATGGGGGCGGCCCTTGGCCGTCCAGGTGAGGTAATCGAAGCCGACGTCATCAAGCTTTCGCTGAACAGCCGCATCTTGCCCCTGGAAGTCATCGAGGTTGTGGGGGAGACGTGCACACTGGAGGCGCTGGCCGAGCTCATCGCCGAGGGGCCGCTGCCCAGGCAGCTTGAGCCATACGAGTACCTCTTCCGCGTGCACCTCGAAAAGCTGAAGAACGAAGGCCGCAACGCCGAGCAGCACCTGGCGGAGGCGAACCTGCGCCTGGTGGTCAGCGTGGCGAAGAAGTACATCGGAAGGGGCATGTCGCTCCTGGACCTGATCCAGGAGGGGAACATCGGGCTCATACGCGCGGTGGAGAAGTTCGACTACCGGAAGGGCTACAAGTTCTCCACCTACGCCACGTGGTGGATTCGCCAGGCCATTACCCGCGCCATAGCCGACCAGGCCCGCACCATCCGCATCCCGGTGCACATGGTGGAGACGATCAACAAGCTGCTTCGGGTCAGCCGCAGGCTTGTCCAGGAGTACGGGCGCGAGCCGACCAGCGAGGAGATAAGCTGGGACCTGGAGGTGCCGCCGGAGAAGGTGCGCGAGATACTGAAGATCTCGCAGGAGCCGGTGTCCTTGGAGACGCCCATCGGCGAAGAGGAAGACTCCCACCTGGGGGACTTCATTGAAGACAGGGCTGCGATGGCCCCTGCCGATGCCGCCAGCTACCAGCTCCTGAAAGAGCAGATTGACGACGTGCTGGACAGCCTGACCGAGCGGGAAAAGCGGGTGCTACAGCTCCGCTTCGGCCTGGAAGACGGGCGGAGCCGCACGCTGGAAGAGGTCGGGCGCGAGTTCGGCGTCACGCGGGAGCGCATCCGGCAGATAGAGGCGAAGGCGCTGCGGAAGCTGCGCCACCCCAGCCGGTCCAAGAAGCTGCGGGATTTCCTGGAGTAGGCCGCGTTTTCAGAAGGGCGTTCCTCGTAGGGGCACGATATATCGTGCCCCTACGTTTGTGAGGCGTGCCGCGTGTGCCATCAGGTCTGGGGCATACGCGCGCATGGGAAAGGCGCGACGACCGCGCCCCTACGGCGTACATGGCGTCTCGTGGCGTCGGGGCAGGGTCTCCCTGCCCGCGTCTCTTGCGTCGGCAAACGAAGGCGGTGGGCATGCCCGCAGCGGGCGCGAAGACCGCGCCCCTACCAATGGCCGCCCCTATTTCCATTCCCAGATTCTGCCAACGGTGTTGTTCTCGGCGTCTACGTCGAACTCCACCACGCCCAATACGTGGTTGAGCCGCTCCAGCTTCCCCTGGCCGGCCTGGTATGCAACAGAGGCGCGGAAGGACATGGCCATGCCCTCGCCGGTCATGCGGGCAACGCCGTGGCCGTTCCAGATGGCCGACTCGCCGCTGGAAAGCATGATGATGCCACGGCCTTCTCCGTAGAGCTGCCCCGGCACTCGTTCGAAGGCCGTGAACGTGCCCATGTCCATGGACTGTTGTCCCAGGAACGTCCCTGAGGCCTGAAAGGTCATCTCCATCTTGACGTACCGATAGTCTTCGCCGGGGATGACCCTCGTTGTGGTGACCCTGCCGCGCTCTTCGCCGATCTTGTCCCCAAGCATGCGTACCCTCCTTCGCGTTGCTGTGGCCGGTAAAGCATTAGTGTAGCTTGCCAACGTCCGAAATGCATAGGCATGTCAACACAGAATTGGTGCGAAAGAACCAAAGAGCGCGTGGCCTGCAACTGAGGTGGCGGCGCATGTGCAACATGTGCAATAGGTAGGGGCGCAGCATGCTGCGCCCCTACCTATGAGTATCCCGAGCGCCACGCAAGGGAAGGGCGCGGAGATCGCGTCCCTACGGCGTGCGCGGCGTCTCGCGGTGTAGGGGCAGGGTCTCCCTGCCCGCGTCTCTTGCATCGCCAAAGGAAGGCGTTGGGCATGGCCGCAACGGGCGCGGAGACCGCGCCCCTACGGTCCCACAGGGACGCTCTACTTCGGCGTGCTGGAGACCTCGATCCCCTTGTCTATGGCGGTGGCGTAGAACTGGTGGGCGCTGCGCAGGTGCTGGAGAATGCCCCGCAGGCTGTGGCCTTCGTACTCGCGGTCCAGGTCCTTGTCGTCCAGGCAGGCCAGCACCGCCTCAAGCTCGCCCCATGCCTCCTTGGCCTTGGCCATGATGGCCTGCGCTTCGGTGGGCTGCGCCAGCGGCGAGCCCGTCTTCTGCAGGATCTTGGCGATGTGGACGCTGTGCTCGCGGGGATGGATGACCAGGTTGTACAGCATGCCCCGGAGCTGGTACTCGCGCACGCCGGTGGGCCGCACGACGGAGTAGGTGGTATCGAGCTGCTGGTTGGTGACCCCGCTTGCCTTTTCTATGCACTGCTCCTGGGCCTCCACCACGTCCCGGATGAGCTTGTTCAGTTCCTGCCTAGACATTGTGCTCCTTTGCTGCGTTTGGATTGCGTTGCCAAGGAAGGGATTGTCACCATTGGCGCGGTGTGCTGTCAAGCCGCCGGCCTGGACTGCCAGGGTCTTTCGATGTTTCGGCTGGATGACCGCGCCCTCAAGGGCATTCACAAAATAGCTTCGTGGTGCTGAGCGGTACGCTTCCCCTCACCTTAGTCCTCTCCCCTCAAGGAGAAAAACCCTGGGACTGCGGCGCCGCGCATTGACACGGGGACTATGATGGTTAGGATACCCGCATCTGGAGCAAGCGCATGACTACGTCCACGGGAGGCCTTTCCCTTCACGCCGCTGCGCGGGCAATGGGCGTTCCATTCACCAGGGAGGTGTCTCCCACCGATAGGGAGCTCTCCGTGGGCGGCTTCAAGTTTCACTACCTGGACTGGGGCAACGAGACGAAGCCGTTGCTCGTCCTCCTGCACGGACGGACCAACGCCGCGCACACCTGGGACTTTACGGCGTTGGCCTGCTACGAGGACTTTCACGTCATCGCGCTGGACATGCCCGGTCACGGCGACACGAGCTGGGTCCCGGGCAGCGACTACACGCTGGACGGCCAGATGCCTCTGGTCACGCAGTTCATCAATGCCCTGGGCGCGCGGACGTTTTTCCTGGTAGGGCACTCTATGGGCGCGCGCATCTCCATGGTGTACGCCTCTCGGAACATCGGGAAGATCAAGGCGCTGGTGATGGTGGACATGGCCCCGGAGACAGCGCGGGAGCCGATGGGTTTCGGCTGGCGGCAGCAACCCACCGAGACGGACACCTTAGAGGACTACGTCCAGGCTGCCCACAAG
>JACQUI010000260.1 GCA_016210395.1 Chloroflexota bacterium
GAACAAGCCCGGCTCTGTAGAAGTCCTCAAGATCGTGCACGGAATAAGCAACATCATCTGAGAAATCCATGACTTCGGCTTCGGCGGATTTTTCGTTGCCTCCGTTGGGCAGGAGTTCGCGGGCGAATTGGAAATCGTCTCTCTCCGTTAAATAGGCCCCCCACTTCTGTTGCGTAGGATCCGCAGAATCACGAAGCCAAGGGTACTTGAGAATAGCCATCAGCGTAGCCCGAGTCAAATCAAGCCCTGGACAGTCATCATAGCGATGCTCCAATTTGGTGATGATGCGAAATGACTGAGCATTGCCCTCAAAGCTGTCACTGGCGTATCTTGTAACGAGAGCTTGGAGTTCCCTCTCTCCAGTGTGACCGAATGGGGGGTGCCCCAAATCGTGGCCAGAGCGGCAGCTTCGGCCACATTGGGATCAAGTCCCCCAATGTCTTGAACAACGTCCGCGGATGTGTTCTGTTCCAAGAACTGTGAAATACGCAACGCTATTTGGGCGACTTCATAGGTATGCGTAAGCCTTGTGTGGAACACGTGCCCTTCAACAGGTGACGCGATTTGGGTAACTCCTCCCAAACGGCGTAGGGCTGGCGCGAACAAGATCCTGTCGCGGTCTCTTGCCCCGGCTGGTCGTTGGTCAGGTTTCGTGCGTTTGGAATTGTACCGACGCGCCGATCGAAGAGAGACGAGGTCATTGGGAAACATTGGGGTTGTTGTTTCCCTCCTGCTTGGAGTGCAGGGTCAGGTGCATTTGTTGGTCTACCACGATCTCGCCACGATCCAAGAGATGCCACGTTACCCTTCGTGCTTCAGAATCTGCCGTGCCGGCCTTCACCATCTTCCGGATTAGCTCGGGTGGCGGCAGACTCCTGTGCTTCGCAAGAATGGTCTTGACCCGTTTGATGGCAACTTCATTGCTAGTGTCACTTGACACGATGCCCTCCGTTCACATAAAGGCCGGAAGTTTAGTCAATTCACATAATATGCCCTATCTGGGACATGGAGCAATAGATACTGACAGCATATTCGTGCTCCTCCACTTCCTTTGTCCTCGGTCGCTCCGGATAGGCGGCGGGCATCGCATTTCTAAGGCCACTTCCCTTGGCTACGTCGTTTTCTTGTCCTACCTCTCCTCGAACCAGCGCTGCAAGCCCTGGCGGTTGCGCCTCAGCCACTTGACGTTCAGGTCTATGCGCTCCAGCGTCTGCTGCACGGTGCGTGTGGCGGACGGCACCGGATGCGTCCCGTAGAACTCCTCGATCTCTGCGCGCTCCTCGGGCGTGGTGAACCCGCCGGGGATGGACACCAGCCGCATCATCCCGAAGCCGCCCGCTCCGTAGCGCCGGTCCAGCTCCCTCCAGTTGTCTTTGATGAAGTCCCACGTCAGGCGCAACCCGCCCTTACGGTTCATGGCTGCCTGCGTCAGCAGCGACACGGTATCCTGGGAGCGCACCTCGTCGGAGAGGGTCAGCTCCAGCATCTTCGTCTGTAACGCCTGCTGCTCGAAGCGGGCCAGTGAACCGTACAAGCGCAGGCGCTCCTCCTGGAACTGCTCTCCCTTGGCCAGGTTGTGCATGGACTCGTACGTGTTGGCGTCGCCGTTCTGGGCTGCCAGGCCGTAGACCACGCCGCGCAGCTCAGGGGTAAGCGACGCCGGGTTCTCCAGGTAGCGCAGAAAGCGGCGGCTGGCCTCGTTGAGGGTATCGCGGTCGCCGAAGGCGCCCAGCGCTCCCAGGGCGGTGCTGCGCAACAGCGCGTCCAGGTGGCCTTCGCCAGGCTTCGCCTCCCAGCCCATCTTCCCCGCAATGGGCCGCAGGACGTCGCGGGCCAGCGCCTGGAACTTGCCGCTGAATGGCTGGCCGGCAGTGAGCGCGTCGAAGCCCCGCAAGTCCATTGCAACGTCCGACCACACGCCGTAGTCGTCCTCGTTCTTGAACGCCTGCACCAGGCGGAGGTAGTTCGTCGCGGGAATCATGCGCGCCCGGGACAAGGCATAGGTGTCGGTGTGCAAGCTCAGGCGGTCCTCGGCGGAAAGCTCTCCCGACTGGATGGCAGGGATGAGCCTTGCCCACTCCTTCTCCTCGTACTTGGTGCGGTAGAAGGCGGTGTGCCCCGGGTTCAGCTTCACCCAGGCGTTGGGCTTCACATTAGGCGTCGCATGTTGCAGGTTCAGGGTGATGTCACGCGCGCCCATGACCACCTGGTCAGGCCCCTGGCCCTCCCTGGCGATAACGGACACCGGGACCTGCCAGAGCGTGGGGTCGTCTTTGATGCCTGTGTAGAGAAAGCGGTCCTGGCGCAGCCCGACTTCCCAGGTGTGCCGGCCACGCCGGATCCTGGTCTGAAGCACCGGGTAGCCGGCCTGGCCAATCCAGCTTCCCATCATGGAGACGATAGGCTGGCCGGAGGCGTCCTGCATGGCCTGCCAGAGGTCGCGGCCTTGGGCGTTGCCGTAGGTGTGGGCGGCGATATACTGGCGCAAGCCCTTGCGGAACACGTCCGGGCTGATGAACTGCTCCAGCATGCGCAGGATGGACGCGCCTTTGTCGTAGCTGATGGCGTCGAAGAGCTGGTTGATCTCCGAGGGGTCCTTGACCTCCTGCTCGATGGGGTGCGAGTTCTCCAGGCCGTCCAACCCCATGCCGCCGTTCACGTCGCTGACAATGAACTGCGTCCACATGTGCCACTCGGGGAACAGGTGGTCAACGGCCTTGGTCGCCATCCAGGAGGCGAAGCTTTCGTTCAGCCACAGGTCGTTCCACCACGCCATGGTGACCAGGTCGCCGAACCACATGTGCGCCATCTCATGAGCGACCACCTCTGCGATGCGCTGCTTGGTGGCAGGCGCGGAGTTGGCGGCGTCGTGCAGCAGCGCCACCTCGCGGTAGGTGATGGCGCCCCAGTTCTCCATGGCGCCGGCGGCAAAGTCGGGAATGGCCAGGTGGTCCAGCTTCTTGAGGGGATAGGCCACGCCGAAGTAGTCGTTGTAGTACGCCAGCACCTTAATGGCCACGTCCAGGGCAAAGCGCCCCTGCTCTCCCTTGCCGGGCGTTGCGAACACGCGGATGAGCGTGCCATCCGGGGCGCGGCCTTCCACCGACTCCATCTCGCCCACGATGAAGGCCAGGAGGTACGTAGACATCAGCGGCGTTTCGGCGAAGCGGACCGCCTTCAGGCCACCAGGCCGGACGGTCTCTGATGCGGGCAGCGTGTTGGATACTGCGGCCAGGCCCTGGGGGATGACCAGGGTGCAGTCGAAGGCGGCCTTGATGGACGGCTCGTCCCAGCAGGGGAAGCATCGTCGCGCATCGGTCGGCTCGAACTGCGTGGCGGCCATGGTGTGGCTCTTGCCGTCCTTCGACTGGTAGGCGCTGCGGTAGAAGCCGTGGAGCCGGTCGTTCAGGACGCCCGTGAAGCGAAGGTCGAGGCGCGCCTTGCCCGGTTGCAGCGGCGAGGCCAGGGTGATGGTCACCGTCTCCTTCTTCTCGTCGTAGGCGATGCCCGTGACGCCGATGGCTGCCCCGCTGGGCGCAGTGACCGTAGCCGACTGCACCCGCAGTTCCAGTGCGTTGAGCGCCACCTGGCTGGTGGGCTTGAGGACCTGAATGTCCACCTGCTCCTCGCCCGCAAAGGTGAACTTCTGCAGGTCAGGCGTGAGTGTCAGGTGGTACTTCAGGGGGCGGACGGTGTCAGGCAGTTGGTAGAAGGCGGGCATCGTCATTCTTGGCTACCTTTCCTTGCTGGCGTTCTTCGGGTAATAAGAGGTATGTAGAGCATTATAGCGTGTTGCTGGGTCAGGTAGGCTGTTGACTATGGGGATGTATGACACAAGGGATGCCCTCGTAGGGGACAGGGTCTCCTTGCCACATCACCTCGCTTGCCTGGAATGGGCGCGGAAACCGTAATGCGGGCCAGTCGAAATGGTCAAAAAGCAAGGTGGCCCGCCTATGGCGGGCCACCTTGCTACATCGTTTGCGCTGGGGGCTAGTGTGCGCCGACAGGCGCGGGCGCCTTGTTCAACCGCTCTTCGAGCAAGGGACGGACCTTGCGCAGGGCGCGCAAGCCCGGGTAGAAGTCCCCTTCCCCTGCTTCTTTGCGGTCGTACACCTTTTCGCCGTCCAGGTACACCTCAAACCGCCCGTCGCTCGCCGGCGTCAGGATGATCGAGGTCTCCTTCACGCGGCCGTCACAGAGCTCCGCTGCGACACTCGCAGCCTTCCAGAAGTACCCTCAGGATACGCAGTACTTGATCTCCAGCCGGACCTTGCCTTCTGCCATGGTGCTGCTCCTGTGCGTCTTGGACTTTCCGTCCAGATTGTCCAACGGAACGCGCTGCCTGTCAATTGGGGCCGGCAAACGGAACCCAGCAAAGAATGTGGTCTTTTGGGTTTCCCCGACGCAAAGTGGAGTACCCGTTTGCCCTGAGCCAGCTTGCCCTGAGCGAAGCCGAAGGGAAGGGCGCGCGCATGGTTCGACACGCTCACCA
>JACQUI010000259.1 GCA_016210395.1 Chloroflexota bacterium
ATGTAGGGGTGTAGCTCAATTGGTAGAGCAGCGGTCTCCAAAACCGCAGGTTCGGGGTTCGAGTCCTCGCGCCCCTGCCAGTCTATCCCCCGGGACTCTTGCCGAGGTGGTGGAATTGGCAGACACGCGGTCTTGAGGGGGCCGTGAGCTTCGGCTCGTAAGAGTTCAAGTCTCTTCCTCGGCACCATCAGCATTTCGTTTCGGGCGACGTAGCCAAGTGGTCCAAGGCGGGGGTCTGCAAAACCCCTATTCGGCGGTTCGAATCCGCCCGTCGCCTCCATGCAATCCCTGGTTGAAAAGTTGACTTTGGTTTCTGTGAGGGCGGCCCGCAAGGCCGCCTTTTGTGTTCTTAGCCTGCTTCTGGGCGATGGCGCTGAAATGTGTCCGGCGGCTTGCGGCCGCCCGCTTTGAAGCTGCCTGAGGCGAGGCGAAGAGGTGCGGAGCGCGCCCTATCAACACGCGAACCTTGTGCAGCGCCCCTTGACATCGTTGGTATTTGGGTAGCAGAATAGCGGCGGTGTAGGCCGTGCTCGAAGGCTGGGTGAGAGCAAAAGTTCTACACCAAGTTCTGACGAGTCACTACGCCAGGATTGTGGAGGTGCACTATGGACTTTGGTTTCAGCCCGGAACAGGATGCGCTCCGCCAAGAAGTCCGTAAGTTCGTTGCGGAGAACGTCACTGCTGAAGTGATCGAGGAGCTAGAAGAAGGGTATACCCCCCCGGGTGAACAGCGGCGTGGCCGCCGCGGCCCCAAGGCCACCGCTGTCTGGAAGAAGATTGATGAGAAAGGCTGGCTGGGCATCACTTGGCCCAAGGAGTACGGCGGCCAGGGCAAGGACCGCATGACCCAGTACATCGTCGAAGAGGAGTTCTCCCGCGTAGGGCTGGGCGTAGGTGGCGGCGGGAGCGGCGCTCCAGCCATCATGGCGGCGGGCACCGACGAGCAGAAGAACTACTACATCCCCAAGATCATCAAGGGCGAGGTTTCCCTGGCGCTTGGCTTCACGGAGCCCTCCGGTGGAGCAGACCTCGCTTCCTTGCAGTGCCGCGCGGTCGAGGACGGCGATTTCTTCGTGGTCAACGGCCAGAAGATCTTTACCTCCTCCGCTCACTTCGCCACGCACATCTATCTGATGTGCCGGACCGATCCCGATGCCCCCAAACACCGCGGCATCTCCATCCTGATCTTCCCCATGGATACCCCAGGCATCACGGTGCGCCCGCTCTGGACTATCCAGAACGACCCGCCGGCGCCTCCGGGCACTACCTATGGCACTCGCCGCACGAACGAGACCTTCTTTGAGGACGTTCGCGTCCCGAAGAGCGCTCTCCTCGGCGAAAAGAACATGGGCTGGTACGTCGGCGCCATGGGCCTGAACCTGGACCGCGTGGGCGCGGGCCGGTACCTCATGTCCGTCCGCCGCAACGAGGACATCGTCAACTGGTCCAAGGAGAACGCCATTGGGGACTACGACATCAAGGATAATCTGGCTATCCGCGACAAGATCGCCGAGCTGTGGGCTGAAGCTCAGGTCTGCCGCCTGATGACCATGCGCAGCATGTCCATCGTGAACCGTGGCGGCGACTTCACCTACGAAGGGTCCGCGGAGAAGGTGATTGCCCCGGAGCACGGCGTCAAGAGCACCGAGGCGATTGTCCAGTTCCTTGGCCCCTATGGACAGTTGCTGAACACTTCCCCGAACAATATCCAGAGTGGCCTGTACGCTCACAATCTGCTGGGTGCATTCCAGTCCGGCATCAACCACGGAAGCACGCAGATCATGCGCGACCAGGTCGCTCGTCGCGGCTTGGGCATGCCACGTGGATAGCCTTTAATCCTGAGTCCCCCGTCCGGTCTGCGAGTGGGGGACTGCCCTGTCCAGCAGTCTAAGAACCACAGTCTTTGGAACAGTCTGAAAGACTAGAAAGGACCCACATTGGACACCTTACTCACCGAAGAAGAGGAGATGCTCAAAAACTCGGCCAGGGAGTTCCTGGAGAAGGAAAGCCCTCCTAGCCTGGTGCGGCAAATGGAGAAGGACCCGGTTGGCTATCCGCCCGCCCTCTGGAAGCAGTTTGCCGACCTGGGCATGTTGGGAATGGCCCTACCAGAGCAGTACGGCGGGCAGGGCGCGCCCATGACCCAACTGGGCCTCATCATGGAAGAGGCAGGGAGGCATCTTGCCCCTGTGCCCCTGCACAGCACCATGACGGTGGCATTGACCATCGCAAAGGATGGCGCCGATCAGCAGAAACAGGCCATCCTGCCTGAAGTGGCAAAGGGTAACATGATCCTCACTTGGGCGCTGGTTGAGGTTGATCCACGCTACTACAATCCTGATGCAGTCAACCTTGCCGCCACCGCTCGGGGCGATGACTTCATTCTCAACGGCACGAAGCTGTTCGTGGACAACTTCGAAGCGTCGGACAAGGTGCTGGTTGTCGCCAGGACCGCCGCCGCGTCGGCACGCAACAAGGGCCTGTCCCTGTTCCTGGTAGATTCCAAGAGCACCGGCGTCACCAACATCCCGCTGGTCACCACTGCCAAGGACCGCCAGAGCGAAGTGCGCTTCAAGGACGTGCGCGTCCCCAAGGCGAACATGATCGGGGCCTTGAACCAGGGCTGGCCGATTGCCGAAGCCATGCTTGACCGGGGCGTTGGCCTGCTGTGCGCTATGATGGTAGGCGCCGCCCGCAAGGACGCCGAGATGGCCATCGAGTACGCCAAGAACCGCGTGGCCTTTGGCCGCCCCATCGGCGCGTTCCAGTCCGTGGCCCACACCTGCGCGGACATGATCATGTGGGTGGACGGAGCCCAGCTCCTGACCTATGAGGCCCTGTGGAAGATGGACCAGGGCCAGCCTCATGGCGTGGAGGTCTCCCAGGCGAAGTCCTTCTCAAATGAGAAGCTTCAGGCGCTGGTGCGGTGCTCCCAGTCTATCCACGGCGGCATCGGCTTCATGATGGAGTTCAACCTCCACCTGTGGTACCGGCGTGTGGCGGCCTGGAGCCTCCGCATGGGTTCCACGTATGAGCACAGAGCCAGGATCGCCCGCGCCCTGCTGGACCAGCCCGGCAAGGTGATGCTCGGCGAACCCGTGGTCGCTCTGCCTTCCTAGTCGTTTCGGCTTTGCCACGCGGGGGCGCCGTCATGACGCCCCCTTCCCAACTCAACAAAAGAGGAGGCCAATTATGGCGCTTGACCCAGTCTGCGGCAAAGAGGTTGATGAGGCCAAGCTTCGTGAGCAGTCGGGCACGACGGCCTACGGCGCTAAGGAAGTAGACCCCACCGCCGGAACTCGGCGCTTCCACAACGGCAAGTGGTACTACTTCTGCAGCATCGAGTGCCGGTCCAAATTCATGGCCAACCCGGACCGCTACCTGAATCCCGGGGCAGTCCAGGCTCCGGCCCGGCCGGCGCGGCGCGGCGGCGAGGAGTAGCCTTCCCCGTTTCGTTGTAACGTGCGGCTAGTTGGCTGGGCGACCCGATGAATCGGGTCGCCCAGCGTCTTTTTGCCCCGCCTGAACGCCGACCGCTCTTTCGCTAGGTCTCCTTTGGAAAACCGTCCGTAGAGGCGACGCATGCGTCGCCCCTACGGATATGCTGTGGCGGTTCCAGCTATTCTGATCCCACGTGGCATCCCCAAGGGGACATACTCATAGGTGCGTTAGTAAGGAGACTCGTCTGGTGGTGGGGGCGCGTGGTCCGCCTCTCACTTGACGGGAGAGGCCGTCCCGATGCCGTCGGGACGGGTGAGGGTGAAAGGTCTGCTAACTAACGACCTCCTTAGTAAGCAGTTGCTTCGGTTGCCCCTCTTTATGCATCTTAAGAGGCGAGACTTTTGGCGCACGGAGGGCATTCGCATGGGCGCTACCGAAGAGCTGGCTCACTTCATCGTTGATCTGCGGTACGAGGACTTGCCCGCCCCTGTGGTAGAGGCGGCCAAGGTCGCCATCACGGACGGCATCGGCAACATGCTTGCCGGCTCGCAGCAGCCGCTGGCGCAGAAGGTGGCGCAATACGTGTCCGACCTGGGCGGGTCGCCTGCCTACACGGTCGTCGGCCACAGCTTCAAGACCAATGCGCTTCTGGCGGCCTTCGCCAACGGCGTGTTCGGCCACTGCCTGGACTTCGAGATCCAGGGCTACCCTCCAACGCACGGGACGTCGTCGTGCCTACCCTCGGCCCTGGCCCTGGGAGAAGCCGCCCAGGCCTCTGGACGGAACATCATCGAAGCGTATGCGGTGGGCTGGGAGGTGCAGGGACGCGTCCGGGCTGCCACCGCCGCCGCCACCAACCCCGCGTTCCATCCGCCGGGGCTGGTCGGCCCCCTGGGTGGCGCATCCGCAGGCGCAAAGGTGCTCGGCCTGGACGTGCTCCACACGCGCTACGCCCTGGGCATCGCCGCATCGCGCACCGGCGGCCTCACCGCCAATACGGGCACCATGGTCAAGTCCACGCACCCCGGCAACGCGGCCCGCATGGGCGTGGAGTCGGCGATCCTGGCCCAGATGGACTTCGAGAGCAACGCGGACATCCTGGAAGCGCCCAACGGCTATGGCC